>NZ_JASCPK010000039.1:0-41749 GCF_029959385.1 Pseudomonas sp. PS01303 | reverse complement strand
GCTGCGATCTTTTGATCTGGATTTTATCAATCAGAATCTAAAGATCGCAGCGTGCCGCAGCTCCTACAGTTTTAACAACGTGTTGTCCGGATCGAGCAAGATCGACTTTTCGTCTGGAGCCGTTTGTCAGATTTTCAGGATTATGTAGAGATACCTGTCAGATATGACAGTAGACGGTACGTCGTTGAGTCTTTAAGAATGTCCTTGCAGTCTTGGATTTTTTATGACTAAAAGGAATGACACTATGAGCTTTAAAAAAAGCGAGCATACAGTAGGGGAAATGACGATATCGGGGCTTGATGTTGGAGGTGTTACAACTGAAAATGTTTCAGCCTTGGTGATTAAAGACTATCCCCATTATCAGTTTGCAGGTATTTGGGGTGATGGCAAAAAGATGGTTTTGTATATTGATGCGCACCTTGAAAAAGACGATGTTTACGACATAGGGCCGGGAGAGGAAGGTTCGGTTGGGAGAGTCTCTTATGAGGATGGCAAGAAGTATTATGACGGCCGCTCCGGGACAATCACGATTACAGAATTCAATGGCGAGTTACAGCAGGTCAGCGTTTATGTTGACGTGCTGCTGGGGCGCGATGGCTCAGAAGAGAGTATTGCTGTCAGGATTAAGGGGGCGTTTAAAGGTTTTGACATGCATGGAAAAGACTCGCCTGAAGCGCTTGCTCTAATCAAAAGTGCAAGAATTTCTTAATATCTGTGAGCGCGACAGGTGCAGCCCTTTAATGTGGTGTATGACATTGAATTAAATAACACTTGTCTCCCTTGTTTAAGTTAGAAGAAATATCCACAGCTTGTTGAAACGCCCACCCTTAAGTGGGCGTTTTTTATTACGCCGCGCCGTCGAGGAATTGCTCGGCGTAGTGGCAAGCCACCTGCCGATTATCCAGCGGACGCAGTGCCGGTTCTTCGGTGCTGCAACGCTCGGTCGCGTACGGGCAGCGCTTGTGGAAAGCACAGCCTGGTGGCGGGTTCAGCGGGTTAGGCAGTTCGCCGACGATTTTGATTTTCGGCTTGTTCGGATCCGGGTGAATGGTCGGGGTCGCCGACAGCAGCGCCTGGGTGTACGGGTGCAGCGGGCGTTCGTAGATGTCGTTCTTCGGGCCCATTTCCACCGGGCGGCCGAGGTACATCACCATCACGTCATCGGCGACGTGTTGCACCACCGCCAGGTTGTGGGAGATGAACACGTAGGCGGTGTTGAACTCCTGCTGCAGATCCATGAACAGGTTGAGCACCTGCGCCTGAATCGATACGTCGAGTGCCGAAGTCGGTTCGTCCGCCACCAGCACTTTCGGTTGCAGCATCATCGCGCGCGCCAGGGCGATACGCTGACGCTGGCCGCCGGAGAACATGTGCGGATAACGCTGATAGTGCTCAGGACGCAAGCCGACCTGCTTCATCATCGCCTGGACTTTCTCGCGACGTTCGGCGGCGGACAGGTCGGTGTTGATCAGTAAAGGTTCGCCGAGCTGGTCACCGACTTTCTGCCGTGGATTCAACGAGGCGTACGGGCTCTGGAACACCATCTGCACGTCTTTGCGCAGTTGCTTGCGCTGAGCCTTGTCGGCCCCGGCGACTTCCTGCCCGGCGATTTTCAGCGAGCCGGACGAAGGCTCTTCAATCAGCGTCAACGCACGGGCGAGGGTGGATTTGCCGCAACCCGACTCGCCTACAACAGCGAGGGTCTTGCCGGCTTCCAGTTCGAACGACACGCCGTTGAGTGCGCGCACGGTCGCGTGACCCTTGAACAGGCCACGGGAGACTTCGTAGTGACGGGTGAGGTCGCGGGCGGTAAGTACGACGGCCATTACGCCACCTCCTGGTTCAGCGGGTAGAAGCAGCGGGCGAGGCTGTGGGCTTTCGGATCAAGGCCTGGACGCTGCGCGC
Source organism: Pseudomonas sp. PS01303 (assembly GCF_029959385.1). Classification (NCBI taxonomy): domain Bacteria; kingdom Pseudomonadati; phylum Pseudomonadota; class Gammaproteobacteria; order Pseudomonadales; family Pseudomonadaceae; genus Pseudomonas; species Pseudomonas sp. PS01303. The sequence goes on along the minus strand of NZ_JASCPK010000039.1, from coordinate 39,844 downwards.
GGCAGCTGTCCTGCACGTACGGGCAACGCGGCGACAGCAGGCAACCCTGCGGGCGGTCGTAACGGCCCGGAACGATGCCCGGCAAGGTCGACAGGCGTGAGGCGCCAAGGCTGTGCTCGGGAATCGCCTTGAGCAGCGCTTCGCTGTACGGGTGCGCCGGGATGTCGAACAGTTGCGGCACTTGGCCGACTTCCACGGCTTGCCCGGCGTACATCACGCAGACGCGCTGGGCGGTTTCAGCCACGACTGCGAGGTCGTGAGTGATCAGCACCAGGCCCATGTTCTGTTCTTTCTGCAACGCCAGCAGCAGATCCATGATCTGCGCCTGAATCGTCACGTCCAGAGCCGTGGTCGGTTCGTCGGCGATCAGCAGTTTCGGCTCGCCGGCAATCGCCATGGCGATCGCAACGCGCTGGCTCATACCGCCGGACAGTTGATGCGGGTAGGCGTCCATACGGCTGGCGGCGCCCGGGATTTCGACTTTTTCCAGCAGTTCGATCGCACGTTTGCGCGCTTGCTTGCCGGACATTTTCAGGTGCAGACGCAGCACTTCTTCGATCTGGAAACCGACGGTGTAGCTCGGGTTCAGCGCGGTCATCGGATCTTGAAAAACCATCGACAGGTCTTTGCCGACGATTTGCCGACGCTGACGGTTGCTCAGCTTGAGCATGTCTTTGCCGTCGAAGTTGAGCGAGTCAGCGGTGACGATGCCGGGATGCTCGATCAGGCCCATCAGCGCCATCATGGTCACGGATTTACCCGAGCCCGATTCGCCGACGATGGCCAGTACTTCGCCTTTGTCGACTTTCAGGTCGAGGCCGTCGACCACCGGGGTCGCGGTCTTGTCGCCGAAGCGAACGTTGAGATTCTTGATTTCTAGCAGTGACATGGGAATCTCCTCAGGCGGCGTTCTTGAGTTTCGGGTCGAGCGCATCGCGCAGACCGTCGCCCATCAAGTTGATTGCCAGCACGCTGAGCAAAATGGTCAAACCAGGCAGGCTCACCACCCACCAGGCGCGCTCGATGTAGTCGCGGGCCGAAGCCAGCATGGTGCCCCACTCAGGGGTTGGCGGTTGTACACCAAGGCCGAGGAAGCCCAACGCAGCGGCATCGAGAATCGCCGAGGAGAAGCTCAGGGTCGCCTGAACGATCAGCGGTGCCATGCAGTTCGGCAGCACGGTGATGAACATCAGGCGTGGCAGACCGGCACCGGCGAGGCGCGCGGCGGTCACGTAGTCGCGGTTCAGTTCGCCCATCACGGCCGCACGGGTCAGACGCACGTAGGACGGCAGGGAAACCACAGCAATCGCAATCACGGTGTTGATCAGGCCAGGGCCGAGGATGGCGACAATCGCCACAGCCAGCAGCAGCGACGGCAGGGCCAGCATGATGTCCATCAGACGCATGATGGTCGGGCCAATCATCTTCGGGAAGAAACCGGCGAACAGACCGAGGAGGATCCCCGGAATCAGCGACATCACCACCGACGACAAACCGATCAGCAGCGACAGGCGCGAGCCCTGAATCAGGCGCGACAGCAAATCACGGCCGAGTTCATCGGTGCCGAGCAGGAACTGAATCTGCCCGCCTTCAAGCCACGCCGGCGGCGTCAGCAGGAAGTCGCGGTATTGCTCACTCGGGTTGTGTGGGGCGACCCACGGCGCGAACAGCGCGCAGAAAATCACCAGCAACATGAACATCAGGCCGGCGACCGCGCCCTTGTTCTTGGAGAAGGCTTGCCAGAATTCTTTGTACGGAGACGGGTACAGCAGGCTTTGATCCGCGGTGGTGGCGGACGTCGCTACTGAGGAAGTTGGAGTGCTCATTGGATTGGACCTCAGCGCTGATGACGGATGCGTGGGTTGGCAAAGCCGTAGAGGATGTCCACTACGAAGTTGACCAGAATCACCAGGCAGGCGATTAACAGGATGCCGTTTTGCACAACCGGGTAGTCCCGGGCGCCGATGGCTTCGATCAGCCATTTACCGATGCCGGGCCAGGAGAAAATGGTTTCGGTCAGGACTGCACCGGCCAGCAGCGTGCCGACTTGCAGGCCGACCACGGTAAGTACCGGAATCAGCGCGTTACGCAGACCGTGGACGAACACCACGCGCGACGGCGACAGGCCTTTGGCCTTGGCGGTGCGGATGTAGTCTTCGCGCAGTACTTCGAGCATCGACGAACGGGTCATCCGCGCGATCACCGCCAGCGGAATGGTGCCGAGCACGATGGCCGGCAGGATCAGGTGATGCAGCGCGTCGAAGAACGCCCCGACGTCATCGGCCAGCAGCGTGTCGATCAGCATGAAACCGGTGCGCGGCTCGATGTCGTAGAGCAGGTCGATCCGCCCGGAAACCGGCGTCCAGCCCAGGCTCACCGAGAAGAACATGATGAGGATCAGGCCCCACCAGAAGATCGGCATCGAATACCCCGCGAGGGAGATGCCCATCACCCCATGGTCGAACAGGGATCCTCGCTTGAGTGCCGCAATCACCCCGGCCAGAAGCCCGAGAATGCCGGCGAACAGCAGGGCGGCCATGGACAGTTCCAGGGTCGCCGGGAATAGAGAGGAGAACTCGGTCCATACGCTGGTGCGCGTGCGCAGGGATTCACCGAGATCGCCTTGAGCCAGTTTACCGATGTAGTCCAGATACTGGGCATACAACGGTTTGTTCAGACCTAGGCGTTCCATTGCCTGAGCGTGCATTTCGGGGTCGACCCGACGTTCGCCCATCATCACTTCCACGGGGTCGCCAGGGATCATGCGAATCAACGCGAAGGTCAGCAAGGTGATGCCGAAAAACGTGGGGATCAATAACCCCAGTCGGCGGGCAATAAAACTAAACATCTTGTGTAGTACCTCATCAGCCGGTTAGGCGTGCCCGGCGTCCCTGGGGTCAGGGACGCGGGGAGTTTCTTATCTACTTCACCTGGGTGGTGGCGAAGTTATTGGTTGTGAGAGGGCTGATTTGATAACCCTCTACGTTGTTGCGCATTGCCGTGAACATCCTGGTGTGGGCCATGCTGATCCATGGCTGATCCTGATTAAACAGCACTTGCGCCTGTTCGTAGAGCGCGGCGCGTTCGGCCGGATCTACTTTAGCCCGTGCTTCATCCAGCAGTGCCTGGAATTTCTCGTTGCACCAACGTGCATAGTTTTCGCCGTTCTTGGCCGCTTCACAACTGAGCATAGGCGTCAGGAAGTTATCCGGGTCGCCGTTGTCACCCGCCCATCCGGCAGACACCATGTCGTGCTCGCCGTTCTTGGCGCGTTTAAGCATTTCGCCCCATTCCATCACACGGATGTCGATTTTGATCCCGACTTTCGCCAGATCAGCCTGCATCATTTGCGCGCCGAGCATCGGGTTCGGGTTGGTCGGGCCGCCGCCGTTACGGGTAAACAGAGTAAACACGGTGCCTTCCGGTACTCCGGCTTCCTTGAGCAGGGCGCGGGCCTTGTCCAGATCGCGTGGTGGGTTCTTCAGGTCGTGGTTGTAGCCGAGCAAGGTCGGCGGGTAAGGGTTGACCGCTACGGTAGCGTTGCCCTTGCCGAACAGCGCGTTGACGTAGGCTTCCTTGTCGAAGGCGATGTCGATGGCCTTACGCACGCGCACGTCGCTCATGTATTTGTGCGTGGTGTTCATGGCGATGTACGAGACGGTCATCGCGTCGAGTTCTTCGACTTTCAGGTTGCTGTCTTTCTTGATGCTCGGGATGTCATCCGGCTTCGGATACAGCGCGACCTGGCACTCATTGGCCTTGAGCTTCTGCAGGCGCACGTTGTTGTCAGTGGCGATCGCCAGAATCAGCGCTTCGGCTGGTGGCTTGCCACGGAAGTAGTCCGGATTGGCCTTGAAACGAACCTGCGCATCCTTGGCGTAACGCTGGAAGATGAACGGGCCGGTGCCGATCGGCTTGCTGTTCAGGTCGCCGGTCTTGTTGGCCTTGAGCAACTGGTCGGCGTATTCGGCCGGGTAGATCGAGGAGAACGCCATCGCGATGTCGGCCAGGAATGGCGCTTCGCGGCGGGTCAGGGTGAACTTGACCGTGTTGTCGTCGACTTTTTCTACGCTTTTCAGCAGTTCTTTGAAGCCCATGCTTTCAAAGTACGGGAAGCCCACGCTCGACAGTTTGTGCCACGGGTGATTCGGATCCAGCTGGCGCTGGAAGCTCCAGACCACATCGTCGGCGTTCATGTCGCGGGTCGGCTTGAAGTATTCGGTGGTGTGAAATTTGACGCCTTTGCGCAGATGGAAGGTGTACGTCAGACCGTCTTCGCTGATGTCCCAGGATTCGGCGAGTGCCGGGATCACTTCAGTGCTGCCGGGTTTGAAATCGGCCAGGCGGTTGAAGATGGTTTCGGCCACAGCGTCTGCCGTGACTGCAGTTGTGTACTGAACCATATCGAAGCCTTCCGGGCTGGCTTCGGTGCAGACGACCAAGGGCTTGGCCGAGACGCCAACAGCGACACTCAGCAACGCAGCCGCGATGGCCGCACGTAGGGGAAGCATTTTCATCGATAACCCTCTGCAATCGGTTGAAGACAAAAAGCCGAACGGCCGACTCATCATGAGTCAGCCGTCGGCAGGCGTGTTACAGAATGTTGAACGGAATGGTGGTCACCAGACGGAACTCGTTGATGCTGCCGTCAGCCTGGTTTTCGCTGGCACGGTGAGCGGTGTAAGTGCCGCGAACCGTAGTGGCTTTGAGCGGGCCGCTCTGTACCGCATAGGTTGCACCGATGCCGTATTCATAGTGGGTTTCGCCGTCCATCGCCTGCACGCCGTCGTAGCCGCCACCCTTGTAGTGAGTGCCGTCGATGCCCCAGCCGCGCGCCTGGTAGATGTTGAATTTCAGGCCTGGCACGCCGTATTCGGCCATGTTGATGCCGTAGGAAACCTGGAAGGATTTCTCGTTCGGGCCGTTGAAGTCGGACAGCAGGGAGTTGGCCAGGTAGATGCCGTTGGTTTCGTGCAGGTAGTCGAAGTACTCGTTACCGTTCACTTCCTGATACGAGAAGGTCAGGGTGTGGGCCAGGTGAGTCAGGCCGAACGACAGCGAGTAGGTGTCGTTGTCGATTTCGCCCAGCAGCTTTTTGCCTTCGTCGACGGTTTTGTAGTAGTTCAGGCCGGTGGTCAGGCTCAGTACCGAGCTGTCGCCCAATACGTGCGTGGCGCCGAAGTAGTACTGGTTCCAGATGTCTTCGGCCTGCGTGCCCCAGAGGCTGGTGGTCAGGCTGGCGAATGGCTGGTAGGAAATACCGGCGGTGTTGACGTGATCGGATTCCACCCGGCCGTTGCCGTACTCAGTGCGGAATTTTTGCAGGCTCTGCTCCGAACGTGGCGAGACGCGGTCGAAGGTCGCCACGTCGAACGCCAGGTTGTTGAGCTCTTCGCTGTGGATCGCGACACCTTCGAAGCTCGAAGGCAGGGCACGGTTACCGATCACGTCGACTTGCGGGCTGCTGAAGTTCATGCGGCCGGCGGTCAGGGTGGTGTTGGAAACACGCGCCTTGATGTTGGCCAGGCCCAGTTTGCTCCACTGATCAACGGCGTCGCCGTTGTCTTTGTGGGTCAGGGTACGGTTGTTACCGGAGGCCGGGCCGGTTTTCGGCGCGCCGCCATTACCGGAGGCCAGGTTCTCGCGATCACGCTCCAGCGCGAGGGCGTTGTAGGCCGCGATTTCAGTGCTGAAGCCGACAGTACCCTCGGTGAAGCCCGAGTTGTACTTGACGATGGTGCCCTGAACCCAGTTGATCCGGCGGTCGGTCTCAGCCAGTTGACCGTCCTTTTTGTAGGCGAACTTGGCGCCACGCTTCAGTTGCTCGTTGGCGTACCAGTTACGGGTCGAACCGCTGATCGATTGACCTTCGACGAAACCGGTGGCTTCCGCCTGGGCGCTCTTGTCGTTGATCGTCACCGGGGTGAACGCCTGGCTCTGGGTTTCCGCATAAGCGGTTGCGGTGATGCTGCTTATGGCCAAGGCCAGTATCGCGGTGCTGCTCAGTTTCATGGGTGAAGCTCCTTTACTTTCTTTTTATGCCGGCTTTTTTGGGTTGGCCGGTTATTGGTTTAGAACTCATTCACACATCGCAAACGTTTGCCAATTGCCTGATTGGCGAATTTCGGCAAAGCGCTTGCGTGAGGGGCTAGACGGGCCCCTCAGCGTTGCGGCTAATCGGTTGGGTTAATCGATGCTGACACCCGAGAAAACGTTGCGTCCGAAGGGGCTCACCTTGAACCCTTCGATTTTCGTGCTCAGCGGCTGGTTGACCGTCGAGTGGGCGACAGGCGTGATCGGCACTTGCTGTTTCAGCAACTGCTGAGCCTGTTTATAGAGAACGGTGCGCTGGTCGCGGTCGGTGACGACCTTGGCCTGTTTGATCAGCTTGTCGTACGCCGGATCGCACCACATGGAGTAGTTGTTGCCGCCAATGGCGTCGCAGCTGTACAGCGTGCCGAGCCAGTTGTCGGGATCACCGTTGTCGCCGGTCCAGCCAATCAGGCTGATGTCGTGCTCGCCATTCTTGGTGCGCTTGATGTACTCGCCCCATTCGTAGCTGACGATTTTCACTTTCAGACCGATCTTGGCCCAGTCAGCCTGGAGCATTTCGGCCATCAGTTTGGCGTTCGGGTTGTACGGACGCTGCACCGGCATCGCCCACAGGGTGATTTCGGTGCCTTCCTTGACGCCCGCAGCCTTGAGCAGCTCTTTGGCTTTTTCCGGGTTGTAGGCGGCGTCTTTGATGCTGTCGTCGTAAGACCACTGGGTGGGTGGCATGGCGTTGACGGCCAATTGGCCGGCGCCTTGATAAACAGCGTTGAGAATTCCTTGTTTATTCACCGCCATGTCCAATGCCTGACGCACTTCGAGCTGATCGAACGGCTTGTGGCGGACGTTGTAGGCGATGTAACCGAGGTTGAAACCCGGTTTGGAGATCAGTTGCAGTTTCGGATCGTTCTTCAGCGCGTCGACATCGGCCGGACGCGGATGCAGGGTGATCTGGCACTCGTCAGCCTTGAGCTTCTGCACGCGCACGGAGGCGTCGGTGTTGATCGCGAAAATCAGGTTGTCGAGTTTGACCCGGCTCGGATCCCAGTACTGCTTGTTGCCGGTGAAGCGGATGTTCGAGTCTTTCTGATAGCTCTTGAACACGAACGGCCCGGTGCCGATCGGCTTCTGGTTGATGTCGCTCGGTTTGCCGTCGGCCAGCAGCTTGTCAGCGTATTCGGCGGACAGAACGGCGGCGAAGCTCATGGCGAGGTTCTGGATGAACGCGGCGTCGACGCTGTTGAGCGTGAACTCCACGGTCAGCGGCCCGGTCTTCTCGACCTTGGCGATGTTCTTGTTCAGGCTCATCCCGTTGAAATACGGGAACTCGGTCGGATAAGCCTTACGGAATGGCTGCTGTGGATCAAGCATGCGATTAAACGTGAACAGCACGTCGTCGGCATTGAAGTCGCGGGTCGGCTTGAAGTACGGCGTTGTATGAAATTTCACACCTTCACGTAAGTGAAACGTGTACTTGAGACCATCCTCGGAAATGTCCCACTTGGTGGCCAGACCCGGTACGACATTGGTCTCGCCTTTTTCGAACTCGACCAGACGGTTGTAGATCGGTTCGGCGGCATCGTTATCGGTGGCCGTGGTGTATTGCGCGGTGTCGAAACCCGCGGGGCTGCCTTCAGAGCAGAACACCAGACTTTTGCTGGCGGCGAAACTCGCGGACGTGGCGGCCATCAGGCCGGCGCCCAGCAATGCGGAAAAAACCAAGGTATGGCGCATGACGCTCCCTCTTTTTTTAGTGTTGTGCAATGCGCCGCGTCTCGTCCTGAAACGTTGTGGTCGCATTGAGCTCAATCCAATACGTACGGCAAACCGGTGGCCCACGCAGAAACTGGTCAGAACCCGACGGTATTTGCCGTGGGCCTGGCAGTAAATGCGTAAAAGCCTGAAAACCTCGTAGGAAAAGGCGACGCGGCCCCCCCCCACTGCAGGTGTCTGCAGCGGAATCGGCTGTAGGCAAATTCCTAACTTCCCGGCAGGTAAAACAGCGGCGACGTCATAAACGTCGCCGCTGCAGTGCCTTATTTGCTGACGCTGACGCCGTAGAAGGAATTCAAGCCGAATGGGCTGATCTTGAAGTCCTGCACGTTGGCGCGCATGGGTTGGTACACCGTCGAGTGAGCGATAGGTGTCATTGGGACTGCATCTTTGAGGACGTGTTGTGCCTCCTTGTACAGTTCGGTGCGCTTACCTTGGTCGGTTGTACGCTTGGCTTCTTTAACGAGGCCGTCGAACTTCTTGTCGCACCACTTGGAGAAGTTGTTGCCGCTGAGCGAGTCGCAGCCGAACAGCACGTTCAGCCAGTTGTCCGGATCACCATTGTCACCGCTCCAGCCAATGATCATGGCCTGGTTCTCGCCACCTTTGGAGCGCTTGATGTACTCGCCCCACTCGTAGCTGGTGATCTTCACTTTCAAGCCGATCTTGGCCCAGTCGGACTGGAGCATTTCGGCCATCAGTTTAGCGTTCGGGTTGTATGGACGCTGAACCGGCATCGCCCACAGAACGATCTCGGTACCTTCCTTGACGCCGGCTTCCTTGAGCAGCTGTTTGGCTTTCTCAGGATCGTACTTGGCATCTTTAATGGTGGTGTCGTAAGACCACTGGGTCGGCGGCATGGCGTTGACGGCCAGTTGGCCCGCGCCCTGGTAAACCGAATCGATGATCTGTGGCTTGTTCACCGCCATGTCCAGCGCCTGACGCACGCGCAGGTCAGCCAGTGGGTTGGCCTCGTTGCTGCCTTTGACCTTGTCCATCACGTTGTAGGCGATGTAACCCAGGTTGAAGCCGGCCTGGTCAGGCATCTTCAGTGCTGGATCTTCTTTCAGCGCTTTCAGGTCGGCCGGACGCGGGAACAGGGTGACCTGGCACTCGTTCTTTTTCAGCTTCTGAATACGTACCGACGGGTCGGTGGTGATGGCGAAGATCAGGTTGTCGATCTTCACGTCTTCAGGCTTCCAGTAGTCCTTGTTCCCGGTGTAGCGGATGTTGGAGTCTTTCTGGTAGCTCTTGAACACGAACGGGCCAGTGCCGATCGGCTTCTGGTTGATGTCGGCGGCTTTGCCTTCCTTGAGCAGCTGGGCAGCGTACTCGGCGGATTGCACCGACGCGAAGCTCATGGCCATGTTCTGGATGAACGCTGCGTCGACTTCTTTCAGGGTGAACTTGACGGTGTGGTCGTCGACTTTATCGATCTTGGTGATGTTGGTGTCCATCCCCATGTCGGTGAAGTACGGGAATTCGGTCGGGTACGCCTTACGGAACGGGTCATCCTTGTTAATCATGCGATTAAAGGTGAACAGCACGTCGTCGGCGTTGAACTCACGAGTCGGCTTGAAATACGGGGTGGTGTGGAACTTGACGCCTTCACGCAGGTGGAAGGTGTAAGTCAGGCCATCGTCGGAGATGTCCCACTTGGTCGCCAGACCAGGAATCACAGCGGTGCCGCCGCGTTCGAACTGGGTCAGACGGTTGAACATGGTTTCAGCTGAGGCGTCGAAGTCGGTTCCGGTGGTGTACTGGCCCGGGTCGAAACCGGCCGGGCTGCCTTCGGAGCAGAACACCAGGTTAGTCGCAGCGGATGCGAAAGGTGCGGAGGCTAACAAGCCTGCGCCGACTAGAAACGGAATGACCGCGTGTTTAAGCATGTTGGCCTCATGATTTGTTGTCATTTTTTAGTAGTGAGGTACGACCTCGTGAGTCGTGCCTGCGGATACTTATGCAGGGGCCATACCCATTGCAAGATCCAGAGTGTGTGCGAGCGTTAAACGGTGGCACGTACGTACCTTAATGTCGCATCTGTGTAAGTTTTGACGCATTTGACCGTTTGCGCGGGTTTTTTACGGTGCAAATGGAGCCCCAAAACGGTGCGTTGGTCACGTTGTGTGCGCCGGGGTGGGGCTGGGTGTTACTTATTTATACTGTTGGTTTTTGTAGGATTTTTCTGAGGTTTGGGTGGGGGCTTGGTGGGGGTTGGGTTGGGGATTTTTTTGGAGGTTGTACTGGGTGCAACTGGGGTGCTTCTTTTGGTAGCGCCTTGGGTGAATATCCGGTTTTTCGGGTGTTGCGGATTATGGTTCCGCCCTTACGGCGGGTCACTTTGGCAAACGCCGGAGTGCCGGCCCAGCCCAAAGTAACCAAAGGTCTATGCCCTGACGTCCGGCCCTCGCTAGGGCTCGGGTTCCTTCGCTTCGGGTTCATCCGGGGGCATCGCCTACGGTTTGCTTCGCTGCACCTCCTCTCGATGCTTTCCCCGTATGAATCCCTCCCGCTCAGCCTCCCGACGGGCTCTAAGATCAAAAGCAGGCGAGCTGACACTCGGCCTAATTGAGTGCGAGTTCGCCGCGATTCCATGTAGGAGCTGCCGAAGGCTGCGATCTTTTGATCTTCGTTGGATTCGCCCCTCACCCCCAGCCCTCTCCCGAGGGAGAGGGGGCCGATGGTGGGCTTCTCAAAATCTGAGTTCGACTCGATATCTCACGTCGGCGTACCTCGCCCATACTCCCCGATCAGTCCCCTCTCCCTCTGGGAGAGGGCTAGGGTGAGGGTTTGCTTTTGGCTGTTTAAGTTTGCATCCGTGTTTCAGGGGCGAGTTCAGACTCTAGTGCACTGGAAGGACTTACTTTCGCTCACTGTTTTCAAATATAAAACGGAAGATATTTATTTCGAATAGTTCTCCGAACTTTACGTATTTCGACGGCTACCTGTTACTTCTGACAGTAGACGGATTTTCTGATGTTGGGTTGAATGCCACTGCGCCTGTGCGTTTTTTCTTTTACGGGCATCGATGGATTGCAGAACATCTACAGGAAGGGATGATATGAGTTACCCAATTGTAACTGACTATAAAGGCTTCGAGATTCACGAAAATAACCCAAGCGATGCAGGGGATCATTTTCAAGGGTTTTACGCGGACGGTCGGCAATTTACCGGCCTTTGCAAATCCAGATCCGAGGTTGAGCACCTGATTGATGCCAGCCGAGCATACATCGGCCGTGCAGGCGAGTAACTGTCTTGTAAACCAGACGGATCACTGATGCATAGTGATAAAGAGTGTTTACCACTTTTTTGCACGGAGTGATGGTTATGAACTATCCAAAAGTTATCGAGTACAAAGGGTGTTTGATTAAAGAATATGACCCGCAGTATCAGGCTAACTCTTTTCAAGTGTGTTACATGAACGGGGAACCTATGGGAGGGCTGGAGAAAACCTTAGCTGATGCGAAAGCGCAAATCGATGACATGGATGTTAGTTATTACGATGAAAGTTGAGTCGATGGGGAATGTTAATTAGTTCATAGTCAGATCTGGCCAATCTGCTCTGCAAGTCACAAAAAAACCGGCAATCACTGCTGATCGCCGGTTTTTCATTCAGCCCAAAATCAAATCACTGCATCAACACTTCAATCGAGCCATCCGCCGTCATGCTGACCTGGCTTGTACCCGCTTCAACTTCCGGCGTTACCGGCGCTGCATCCATCGCCGCCGCTTTCATCATCATCGGGGCGCGCAGGTACGGTTGTGGGTAACCGTTGCTGTTGAGGTTCAGGTTGACGATTTTGTAGCCCTTGCCGCCGAGTGCGTCGGTGGCCAGTTGGGCGCGGTTTTTGAAGGCGGTGACGGCTTCTTTGAGGAGTTTGTCTTCGCTGGCCTTGCGGGTCGGGTCGGCGATGGCGAAGTCCATGCCGCCCATTTTCAGGTCGCCCAGCAGTTCGCCGGTGAGTTTGGACAGGGCGGCGAAGTCGGAGCTTTCCAGGCGCAGTTCGGCGCGTTCACGCCAGCCGGTGATCTTTTGGCCTTTGGTGTCGTAGATCGGGTAGCTGTTGCGGCTGCCCTGGCGCAGGGTGATGTCTTTGACTTGTTTGGCCTGGCCGAGGGCCTTGTTCATGGCGGTGCTGATGTCGGCGGCGAGTTTGGCCGGGTCGGTGTTTTGTTCTTCGGTGTAGAGGGTGACGATCATCAGGTCGCGGGCGACTTCCGTGCTGACTTCGGCGCGCAGGGAGATCTGGTTGTAGTGCAGCTCATCGGCGGCCAGGGCCGGGAGGCTGGCGACGCTGCCGACGGTCAGGGCGAGAAGGGCGGCGCTGCGGCGAAATGTGTGCATGAAAGCTCCTTGATGAGGGCGCAGGTGATGGTTCGGGGGCCTGCGTGAAACCATCAGACTCTAGCTTTTATGATCCGGTTCGCCCAGTTACAACTTCTATACAGATACCGCGGATCCCAAGTTCAGAGAGCTTTTGTGGCGAGGGGATTTATCCCCGTTCGGCTGCGCAGCAGTCGCAAATCCGGCTGATGCGGTATGTCTGGTTGAATGAGGTCGCATGATTTGGGGCGGCTTCGCCACCCAGCGGGGATAAATCCCCTCGCCACAATTGATCTCCGATAGCCCCCGGAATTTTCTTCAACTCAGATGAATTCTCCATCGTCGCCATGTGGTCGTTTGCCGCACTTTCGCCTCTCAAGCCCGCGGCTTGGTTATACTCCGTGCGATCCGCCTGGAGCGCTCATCAGGAGAGCTCATGCTCGCCCCCGTACAACTGACTTCCGCCACTCGCCAGAACCTCTGGCGGTTGACGTTCATCCGCACCTTGGTGCTCGCCGCGCAGGCTGGCTCCGTAGGCTTGGCCTACTGGCTGCAGCTGTTGCCGTTGCCGTGGGTGCAACTGGCGATGACCCTCGGCTGCTCGACGCTACTTTGCGTGTTCACCGCCGTGCGCCTGCGCACCTCGTGGCCGGTGACCGAGCTCGAATACGCGCTGCAACTGGCCTGTGATCTGGTGATCCACAGTGCGCTGCTGTATTTCTCCGGCGGTTCGACCAACCCGTTCGTTTCCTATTATCTGGTGCCGCTGACCATCGCTGCGGTGACGCTGCCATGGCGTTATTCGGTGGTGCTGTCGGGTATCGCGCTGGCCTTGTACACGGTGATGCTGACGCGGTTCTATCCGCTGGAAACCTTGCCGATCGCCCGTGAAAACCTGCAGGTCTACGGCATGTGGCTGAGCTTCGCACTCGCCGCTGCGGTCATCACCTTCTTCGCTGCGCGCATGGCCGAAGAGCTGCGCCGTCAGGAAGAGTTGCGGGCGATTCGCCGTGAAGAAGGTCTGCGCGATCAGCAGTTGCTCGCCGTTGCGACGCAAGCCGCCGGCGCTGCCCATGAACTCGGCACGCCGCTGGCGACCATGAGCGTGCTGCTCAAAGAGATGCAGCAGGATCACCCCGATCCGCTGCTGCAGGACGATCTGAAAGTGCTGCAAGATCAGGTCAAACTCTGCAAGGAAACCCTGCAGCAACTGGTGCGCGCCGCCGAAGCCAATCGTCGTCTGGCGATCGATATGCAGGACGTCACCGACTGGCTCGATGAGGCGCTTAATCGCTGGCACCTGATGCGTCCCGAGGCGAGCTATCGCTTCCATCGTCTCGGCCAAGGCACGGTACCGCGCATGGCGCCGCCGCCGGATCTGACCCAGGCGCTGCTCAATCTGCTGAACAACGCCGCCGACGCCTGCCCGGAAAACCTTCAGGTAACCCTGGATTGGGATGCCGAAGACGTCACCATCAGTATTCGTGACCACGGCGCCGGTGTGCCGCTGGCCATCGCCGAGCAGATCGGCAAACCGTTTTTTACCACCAAGGGCAAAGGTTTCGGCCTGGGCCTGTTTTTGAGCAAGGCCAGCGTGACACGCGCCGGCGGCTCAGTGAAACTCTATAGTCATGAGGAAGGCGGCACGCTCACCGAGCTGCGCCTGCCCCACGGCGCCCGAGGAGACCAACATGAGTGACGAAATCCAAGTCGAAGGCGAAGAACTGCCGCATTTGCTGCTGGTCGATGACGACGCAACGTTCACCCGCGTCATGGCCCGCGCCATGGCCCGTCGTGGCTTTCGCGTCAGCACCGCCGGTTCCGCCGAAGAAGGCCTGACCATCGCCCAGGCCGATCTGCCGGACTACGCTGCGCTCGACCTGAAAATGGACGGCGACTCCGGTCTGGTGCTGCTGCCCAAGCTGCTGGAGCTGGATCCGGAAATGCGCGTGGTGATCCTCACCGGTTATTCGAGCATTGCCACCGCGGTCGAAGCGATCAAACGCGGCGCCTGCAACTACCTGTGCAAACCGGCCGACGCCGACGACGTGCTGGCCGCGCTGCTCTCCGAGCACGCCGACCTCGACAGTCTGGTGCCGGAAAACCCGATGTCGGTCGACCGCCTGCAGTGGGAACACATCCAGCGGGTGCTCACCGAGCACGAAGGCAACATCTCCGCCACTGCCCGCGCCCTGGGCATGCACCGCCGCACCCTGCAGCGCAAACTGCAGAAGCGTCCGGTTCGTCGCTGACGTCTGATTTCACCGGCTCGACTTCACAAGGAAGCAACCCGGCTTCGCAGGTTGCTCCCTTGTCGTCACTCTTCGACTAAAAAGGTGGTTTTAGGCGAAGAGAAGTGTCTGCCACTGCCGTCATTCAGAAAAACGTCATATTGGACGTACATTGATATGCCTAAATAGGGCTCCATGTCCTCTTTCAGCCACTTCACATCAGCGTCCAACAGCGGCGAGATGTGTTCGGGGGCCTGATCGGATTTTGATGGGGTAGCGTAGTTAATCCAAAAGGATCTGAGCGATGTGTTCGGGTATTCGGAAAACACCTTGAAGTAAAAAAACGGCCCGTCTATTGCGCTAAGTTTCAATATTCCGTTTTTGATGTGTTCACATGTGGGAGCCTGGATCGGGTCTCGAATGTCTACCATGATGAATTCCCTTTGACGTTCAGGTTGGCTCTGCGCAACGCAAGAGGTCAACGCAGTCGATCACAGCTGAATTTTGCCTTCTACTGTCAACTCTGACAGTCGTGACTAGCGGTATGTGCTCTGTTTGCCTGGCCGAAACTCCTCTGAATCTGAACAATCCCTGAATGAGCCTGTCCCACCCTCGCGATAATTCGCCCCGATCTACTATGATCGGTGCGTGTCTGTTCTTTTCTATATCGAGCCTTTTCCATGAATCAGAACGC
This sequence comes from Pseudomonas sp. PS01303, assembly GCF_029959385.1. Taxonomy (NCBI): domain Bacteria; kingdom Pseudomonadati; phylum Pseudomonadota; class Gammaproteobacteria; order Pseudomonadales; family Pseudomonadaceae; genus Pseudomonas; species Pseudomonas sp. PS01303. Next base: position 24,771 of record NZ_JASCPK010000039.1, on the reverse strand, counting down.
TGAATATTCCGCGGTCAACGATGCTGTGCGCGGGCAGTTTTTTCGCAAGGTGTGGGCGATCATCACGCCGTATTGGCGCAGTGAAGAGAAGGGCAAGGCCTGGACGCTGTTGATTGCCGTGATTGCGCTCTCGCTGCTCAGCGTGGGCATCTCGGTGTGGTTCAACACCTGGTACAAAGACTTTTATAACGCGCTGCAAAAGAAAGACGAGGCGGCGTTTTGGCAATTGATTCTGTACTTCTGCGGCATTGCCGCCGTGGCGATTATCGGCGCGGTGTATCGGCTGTATCTGACCCAGATGCTGACGATTCGCTGGCGTGCCTGGCTCACCGAGAAGCATTTTTCACGTTGGCTTTCCGACAAGAATTACTACCAGTTGGAGCAGGGCGGTTATACCGATAACCCGGACCAGCGGATTTCCGAAGACCTCAATAACTTCACTTCCAACACCCTCGAGCTGGGCATCGGCCTGCTGCGTAATATTGTCAGTTTGGTGTCTTTTTCTATTATTTTGTGGGGCGTGTCGGGCAGTATCGAAGTCTATGGCGTGACCATTCCCGGCTACATGTTCTGGTGCGTGCTGGTTTACGCGATCGTCGGCAGTTGGCTGACGCATTTGATCGGGCGTCGCTTGATCGGCCTGAACAACCAACAACAACGCTTCGAAGCCGACCTGCGTTTTTCCATGGTGCGGATTCGTGAGAATGCTGAAAGCATCGCGTTGTACAACGGCGAACCGAATGAAAATCGTCGCTTGAGCGGCCGCTTCGGCAATGTCTGGCACAACTTCTGGGACATCATGAAAGTGTCCAAGCGCCTGACCTTTTTCACCGCCGGTTACAGCCAGGCGGCGATCATTTTCCCGTTTATTGTGGCGTCGCCGCGTTACCTTGCCGGCAAGATCGAGCTCGGTGAACTGATGCAGATCAGCTCGGCGTTCGGCAACGTGCAAGAGAGTTTCAGCTGGTTCATCAGTGCCTATCAGAGCCTCGCTTCGTGGCGCGCCACGTGTGATCGTCTGCTGAGTTTCCGTCAGGCGATGACCGATAACGAAGAGCGCAAGCCTGCGATTGATGTGCAGAATCAGGGCAGCGAATTGAAGGTGCACAACCTCGGTCTGGATCTGGCCGACGGTCGTCATCTGCTGACCAGCGCCGACATGACCGTTGAACCGGGTGATCGAGTGATGCTCAGCGGGCGTTCCGGCAGTGGTAAATCGACACTGCTGCGGGCGATGGGGCATTTGTGGCCAGCGGGGCACGGCAACATTCGTCTGCCGGCGGCGCGTTATCTGTTCCTGCCGCAAAAACCGTATCTGCCGATCGGCACGTTGCGCGAAGCATTGAGTTATCCACAACCGAGCGAGACCTACGCGCCTGAGCGTTATGCCGAGGTGCTGGAAACCTGCCGCTTGCCACATCTGGTGGCGCGACTGGACGAAGCCAATCACTGGCAGCGCATGCTGTCGCCGGGTGAGCAGCAACGACTGGCCTTCGCCCGCGCGCTGCTTTATGCGCCGCATTGGCTGTACATGGACGAAGCCACATCGGCGATGGATGAAGAAGACGAGGCGACGTTGTATCAGGCGTTGATCGATCAGTTGCCGGGGTTGAGCATCGTCAGCGTCGGCCACCGCAGCAGTTTGAAACGTTTCCATCCACGGCACGTGCGCATAGACAGTGGCCATCTGGTGGAGCAACCCGTCACCGCCTGATCCCACACAAATCCCCTGTAGGAGCAGAGCTTGCTCGCGAAGACGTCATGCCAGCCGAAAAACAGGCTGACTGACACGACGCCTTCGCGAGCAAGCTCTGCTCCTACAAGGGCAATGCGTTGGCAGGAAGTGATCGTACAACCGCCTTGCGCTATGATGCGCCCAAGCCGAATTCTCGAGACAAGACGTAAACCATGGAAAACTCGCTCAACGCCCCACGCTTCCCGCGCAAGCGCCGCAGCCTGGCACAGGAACTGGTGACGGTGCTGACCGAGCAGATCCGTGACGGCCTGCTCAAACGGGGCGATAAGCTCCCCACTGAATCGGCGATCATGCAGGAGCACGGCGTCAGTCGCACCGTGGTGCGCGAGGCGATCTCCCGTCTGCAAGCCGCCGGGCAAGTGGAAACCCGCCACGGCATCGGCACGTTTGTGCTCGACACACCGAGCCCGAGCGGCTTTCGCATCGATCCGGCCACCGTCGTCACCTTGCGTGATGTTTTGGCCATTCTCGAATTGCGCATCAGCCTCGAAGTCGAGTCCGCCGGCCTCGCCGCGCAACGCCGCAGCCCCGAGCAACTGGCAACCATGCGCGCCGCCCTCGATGCACTGAACGACAGCGTCGCCCACGCCAGCGATGCCGTCGCGTCCGATTTCGCCTTCCACCTGGAAATCGCGCTGTCGACCGGCAACCGCTACTTCACCGACATCATGACCCACCTCGGCACCAGCATCATTCCGCGCACGCGGCTGAACTCAGCACGTCTGGCCCATGACGATCAGCAGCACTACATGAATCGCGTCAGCCGCGAGCATGAAGAGATTTATCAGGCGATTGCCCGGCAGGATTCCGATGCGGCAAGAGCGGCGATGCGGCTGCATTTGACGAATAGTCGCGAGAGGCTGCGCCAGGCGCATGAAGAGGCGCAGGCGCAGGGGTGACGGTTGCTTAGTATTTGACGTAAACACTAAGTACAGCGGATTTGTAGACAATTTTTTCGCGCGTCACCGTATAAACGAGATCGGCAGTGGCTCCGGGATCAGGTTTTTCTCCAAACACTGATTTAGGGATCTGGAATACGAAAGGGTCGAGAGAGGGCGTTACTACAAGTATGTCTCGCCATAGCCGTCCTGCCGAAGTGGTGACCGTAAATTCGATCACATCTCCCGCCGCAGCATTTACATACGGCTCGACGTCGCCGTGGGCCGGGTCGTTCAGATTGTGGACATAAAGAACGGTGTCACTGCCCACAATCAGCGCCTCCCGGAGCACGGGGGCAGCGAGTGCGTTGTCTTGAAAATTCATGATTCAAAATCCTTTTGTTTAGCCAATCAAACCATTGAAGCAGCCATGAGTCTGCGTTTCGGAGTCGGTTTGTTCTCTCCTGACGGCATTAGGGCAGGAGTAGCAGAAGCCGGGCACCTGTAAGAACTACCAGTTTCGACGAACGGTTATCCATTTCCGGTGCTTTCCATCGTCCTGAAATCGCCATCGCGAGCAGGCTCACTCCTACCTTGAAATGCGTTCCACTGTGGGAGTGAGCCTGCTCGCGATGGGGCCAATCCGGGCTGCTTGATTTTCAGTCCTAGGACAACATCCCTCAAAACGCCCACTGAACAAGCCTTCCACTCAGGTGGGGCGAAGGCTCTACAGCGCCATCGAATAGCTGAAGAAACAATTTTGTCGGACAAAAACCACCCACAACGATGAAATGCAGTTGACGGTTATCTTTTAAGTTGTACGATGACCTACAACTTCGGCGAAGGCTGAACGTGACAATCACAACAATATTGCTACCCAGGGTGTTCGAATAATGAATCCACAAGAACTGAAGTCCATCCTCTCTGCCGGCCTGCTGTCCTTCCCGGTTACCGATTTCAACGCGCAGGGTGATTTCAACCGTGCGGGCTACATCAAGCGTCTGGAATGGCTGGCCCCGTACGGCGCTTCGGCTCTGTTCGCAGCGGGCGGCACCGGTGAGTTCTTCTCCCTGGCCGCCAGCGAATATTCGGAAATCATCAAGACTGCCGTCGACACTTGCGAAACCAGCGTGCCGATTCTCGCCGGTGTCGGCGGTTCGACCCGTCAGGCCATCGAATACGCACAGGAAGCCGAGCGTCTGGGCGCCAAAGGCTTGCTGTTGCTGCCGCACTACCTGACCGAAGCCAGTCAGGACGGCGTTGCCGCACACGTTGAAGCCGTGTGCAAATCGGTCAACATCGGCGTGGTCGTCTACAACCGCAACGTTTGCCGCCTCAACGCGCCGCTGCTGGAACGTCTGGCCGAGCGCTGCCCGAACCTGATCGGTTACAAGGACGGTCTGGGCGATATCGAGTTGATGGTGTCGATCCGTCGCCGCCTCGGTGATCGTTTCAGCTACCTCGGTGGCTTGCCGACCGCCGAAGTCTACGCCGCTGCCTATAAGGCGCTGGGCGTGCCGGTTTACTCCTCGGCGGTGTTCAACTTCATTCCGAAAACCGCGATGGATTTCTACCACGCGATCGCTCGCGAAGATCACGCCACCGTCGGCAAGATCATCGACGACTTCTTCCTGCCGTACCTCGACATCCGCAACCGCAAGGCCGGTTACGCCGTGAGCATCGTCAAGGCTGGCGCCAAAATCGCTGGCTATGACGCCGGCCCGGTGCGCGCACCGCTGACCGACCTGACCGGCGAAGAGTACGAAATGCTCGCCGCGCTGATCGACAAGCAAGGTGCGCAATAACCCCCGAACAAACCGAGGCCGCTGAGCAATCAGCGGCTTTTGCGTCGAGAGGAGATAAGGCTGTGACTGATTCCAAGCGTTACGACAATTACATCAACGGTGAGTGGGTTGCCGGTGCCGATTACTCGGCCAACATCAACCCGTCCGAGTTGAGCGACACCATCGGCGACTACGCCAAGGCTGATCTGACTCAGGTTCATGCCGCCATCGACGCCGCCCGTGCCGCGTTCCCGGCGTATTCGACTTCGGGTATTCAGGCTCGCCACGATTCGCTGGATAAAATCGGCACGGAAATCCTCGCCCGTCGCGAAGAACTCGGCACCCTGCTGGCTCGGGAAGAGGGCAAGACCCTGCCTGAAGCCATCGGCGAAGTGACCCGCGCCGGCAACATCTTCAAGTTTTTCGCCGGTGAATGCCTGCGCCTGTCCGGCGATTACGTGCCGTCGGTGCGTCCGGGCGTCAACGTCGAGGTCACCCGCGAAGCGCTGGGTGTGGTCGGTCTGATCACCCCGTGGAACTTCCCGATCGCGATTCCGGCGTGGAAGATTGCTCCGGCGCTCGCCTACGGTAACTGTGTCGTGCTGAAACCGGCCGATCTGGTGCCGGGTTGCGCTTGGGCACTGGCCGAAATCATCTCTCGCGCGGGCTTCCCGGCCGGCGTGTTCAACCTGGTGATGGGCAGCGGTCGAGTGGTTGGCGATGCGCTGGTGCAGAGCCCGAAAGTCGACGGCATCAGCTTCACCGGTTCGGTGGGCGTGGGTCGTCAGATCGCCGTTAACTGCGTCTCGCGTCAGGCGAAAGTGCAGTTGGAAATGGGCGGCAAAAACCCGCAGATCATTCTCGATGACGCCGACCTTAAGCAAGCGGTCGAGTTGTCGGTACAGAGCGCGTTTTACTCCACCGGTCAGCGTTGCACCGCGTCGAGCCGCTTGATCGTCACCGCCGGGATTCACGACAAATTTGTCGAAGCGATGGCCGAGCGCATGAAGTCGATCAAGGTCGGCCACGCGCTGAAATCCGGCACCGACATCGGTCCAGTGGTTTCGCAAGCACAGCTTGAACAGGACATGAAGTACATCGACATCGGTCAGTCCGAAGGTGCGCGTCTGGTCAGCGGCGGTGGTCTGGTGACCTGCGACACCGAAGGTTATTTCCTCGCGCCAACGCTGTTTGCCGACAGCGAAGCGTCGATGCGCATCAGCCGTGAAGAGATCTTCGGGCCGGTGGCCAACATTGTTCGCGTGGCCGATTACGACGCGGCGCTGGCGATGGCCAACGACACCGAGTTCGGTCTGTCGGCGGGTATCGCGACGACGTCACTGAAGTACGCCAACCACTTCAAACGCCACTCGCAGGCCGGCATGGTGATGGTCAACTTGCCGACCGCCGGCGTCGATTACCACGTTCCGTTCGGTGGCCGTAAAGGTTCATCCTATGGCTCACGTGAGCAAGGCCGCTATGCCCAGGAGTTCTACACCGTGGTGAAAACCAGCTACATCGGCTCCTGAATGCAGCACGCGGTGTCGACCCTGACACCGCAATCCCTGTAGGAGCTGCCGCAGGCTGCGATCTTTTGATCCTGATCTTAAAAACAAGATCAAAAGATCGCAGCCTTCGGCAGCTCCTACAGGGAACCCGAAATACGGACATCCCGTAATACAGGGACACCCGGTAAACCGGGCACCAAAGAAGATTCACCCGCGCATAAAAATAATCAGTGGGAGTACATCTACATGCAATCGTCCAAGCCGACTCACGTCCGCTATTTGATCTTGCTCATGCTGTTCCTCGTGACCACGATCAACTACGCCGACCGCGCCACGATCGCCATCGCCGGCTCCAGCCTGCAAAAAGACCTCGGCATCGACGCGGTCACCCTCGGCTACATCTTCTCTGCATTCGGTTGGGCCTACGTGGCCGGGCAAATTCCTGGTGGCTGGCTGCTCGATCGTTTCGGCTCGAAAAAAGTTTACGCCCTGAGCATTTTCACCTGGTCGCTGTTCACCGTGCTGCAAGGCTTTGTCGGTGAGTTCGGCATGTCCACGGCGATCGTTGCGCTGTTTATGCTGCGCTTCCTCGTTGGTCTGGCTGAGGCGCCATCGTTCCCGGGCAACGCACGCATCGTAGCGGCGTGGTTCCCGACCGCTGAGCGCGGTACCGCGTCGGCGATCTTCAACTCGGCGCAATATTTTGCCACCGTGTTGTTCGCGCCGCTGATGGGCTGGATCGTGTACTCCTTCGGTTGGGAGCACGTGTTCATTGTCATGGGGATTCTCGGGATTGTGTTTTCGCTGGTCTGGCTGAAAGTGATCTACAGCCCGCGTGAGCACCCACGCATCAACGAAGCCGAGTTCAAGCACATCGCTGAAAACGGCGGCATGGTCGACATGGATCAGACGGGCAAAAAGTCCGACGGCCCGAAATGGGACTACATCCGTCAGTTGCTGACCAACCGCATGATGCTCGGCGTGTATCTGGGCCAGTACTGCATCAACGGCATCACTTATTTCTTCCTGACCTGGTTCCCGGTGTACCTGGTGCAAGAGCGTGGCATGACCATTCTCAAGGCCGGTTTCATCGCCTCGTTGCCGGCGATCTGCGGCTTCATTGGCGGCGTGCTTGGCGGGGTGATTTCCGATTACCTGTTGCGTAAAGGCCACTCGCTGACCTTCGCCCGCAAAGCGCCGATCATCGCTGGTCTGCTGGTGTCCAGCAGCATCGTCGCCTGCAACTATGTTGATGTGGAATGGATGGTCGTCGGCTTCATGGCCCTGGCCTTCTTCGGCAAAGGCGTTGGCGCACTGGGTTGGGCGGTGGTCTCCGACACCTCACCAAAACAGATCGCCGGTCTGAGCGGCGGCCTGTTCAACACCTTCGGCAACATTGCTTCGATTACCACACCGATCGTGATTGGCTACATCATCAGCTCCACCGGTTCGTTCAAATGGGCGCTGGTGTTCGTCGGTGCCAACGCACTGGTGGCGGTGTTCAGCTATCTGGTCATCGTTGGCCCGATCAAACGTGTGGTACTCAAAGAGCCGCCAACCAACGGCGGTGTTGAAGCCAGCGGTAAATTGTCTCAAGCGCATTCCTGAGGAGCGGCGTCATGCAGTTGATTGAACATTCCGACTCGCCGCGCCACATCCGCCTGCACGAGCGGGACAATGTGGTGGTCGTGGTCAATGACCAGGGCGCACCGGCCGGCACTGAATTTGCCGATGGTCTGGTGACCGTGGAATTCGTGCCGCAGAGCCACAAGATCACTCTGGAAGACATTGCCGAGGGCGGTCAGGTGATTCGCTACGGTCAGGTTATTGGCTACGCGTTGCAGCCGATTCGCCGGGGCAGTTGGGTCAAGGAAGATCAACTGCGCATGCCGACCGCGCCGCCACTGGACAGCTTGCCGCTGTCCACCGACGTGCCGGACGCGCAGGCACCGCTGGAAGGCTTCACCTTCGAGGGCTATCGCAACGCTGACGGCACCGTCGGCACGCGCAATATTCTCGGCATCACTACCACCGTGCAGTGCGTCACCGGCGTGCTCGATCACGCGGTGAAACGCATCAAGGATGAGCTGCTGCCGAAGTACCCGCACGTCGATGACGTGGTGGCGCTGACGCACAGTTACGGCTGCGGCGTGGCGATCACCGCCACCGACGCCTACATCCCGATTCGCACCGTGCGCAATCTGGCGCGCAACCCGAACCTCGGCGGCGAGGCGTTGGTGATCAGTCTGGGCTGCGAGAAATTGCAGGCCGGGCAGGTGATGCACGAGGACGATGCGTCGGTCGATCTCAGTGATCCGTGGCTGTATCGCTTGCAGGATTCCAGTCACGGTTTCACCGAGATGATCGAGCAGATCATGCAACTGGCCGAAGTCCGTTTGAAGAAACTCGACCAGCGCCGCCGCGAAACCGTGCCGGCGTCCGAGTTGATCCTCGGCATGCAGTGCGGCGGCAGCGATGCGTTCTCCGGGATCACCGCCAACCCGGCGCTGGGTTATGCCTCGGACTTGTTGTTGCGCGCCGGGGCGACGGTGATGTTTTCCGAAGTCACCGAAGTGCGTGATGCGATTTACCTGCTGACCTCTCGTGCCGAAACCAAAACCGTCGCCGAAGAACTGGTGCGCGAGATGGATTGGTACGACCGTTATCTGGCCAAAGGCGAGGCGGATCGCAGCGCCAACACCACGCCGGGCAACAAGAAGGGCGGGTTGTCGAACATCGTCGAGAAGTCGCTGGGATCGATCGTCAAATCCGGCAGCAGCGCGATCAATGGCGTGCTCGGCCCGGGCGAACGTTTCAAGCAGAAGGGGCTGATTTTCTGCGCGACGCCGGCGAGTGATTTTGTCTGCGGGACGTTGCAGTTGGCAGCGGGGATGAATTTGCATGTGTTCACCACGGGGCGGGGTACGCCGTATGGTTTGGCGATGGCGCCGGTGGTGAAAGTGTCGACGCGCACTGAGCTGGCGCAGCGCTGGCCGGATCTGATTGATATCGACGCCGGGCGGATTGCCACCGGGCGGGCGACGATTGAGGAATTGGGTTGGGAGTTGTTTCACTACTATCTGGATGTTGCGAGCGGCAAGCAGCAGACGTGGGCGGAGAAGCACAAGCTGCATAACGACATTACGTTGTTTAACCCGGCGCCGATTACCTGATGGTTTTGGGGTAGGGCAAAAGCTACCCTCACCCCAGCCCTCTCCCGGAGGGAGAGGGGGCCGACCGAGTTGTCTTGCGCAATACATCGACCTGAAATACCGAGTTGATTATGGATTCAACGAAGTCATTTCAGGTCGGCGGATTTTTTGAATATCCCCCGGTCAGTCCCCTCTCCCTCCGGGAGAGGGCTAGGGTGAGGGGCTTTTGCTTTATCATTGCCACCTAACGACGCTCACCCAAGGCTCTCTCGGCATGCTGGCAATCTTCCTCGAAACCCTGAACATCACCGCGCCGGTGTTTGCCATGCTGTTTCTTGGTGTGCTGCTCAAGCGCATCGACTGGATCAACGACAACTTCATCCACACAGCCTCGGCGCTGGTGTTCAACGTGACCATGCCGGCGCTGTTGTTCCTCGGCATTCTGCACGCCGACCTGCACGCCGCGTTGCAACCAGCGCTGCTGATCTACTTCTCCGTCGCCACGCTCGTCTGTTTCGCCATCGCCTGGGGCTGGGCGATTTTCAAGTGCCCGCGTGAAGATCGCGGCATCTACACCCAAGGCGCGTTTCGCGGCAACAACGGCGTGATTGGTCTGGCGCTGGCCGCGAGCATGTACGGCGATTACGGGATTTCTCTCGGTGCGATTCTCGCGGCGTTGGTGATCCTGTTTTACAACACGCTGTCGACGATTGTGCTGGCGGTGTACAGCCCGGTGATCAAGTCCGATCCGTGGAGCATCTGCAAAAGCGTGTTCAGCAATCCGCTGATCATCAGCGTGATTGCGGCGGCGCCGTTTGCCTATTTCAAGATCGGTTTGCCGGGGTGGCTGGAGACCTCAGGTCAGTATCTGGCGCAAACCACCTTGCCGCTGGCGCTGATTTGCATCGGCGGCACGCTATCGCTGGCGGCGTTGCGCAAGAGCGGCAACATGGCGCTCAGTTCGAGTCTGATGAAGATGATCGGTTTGCCGGTGCTGGCGACGCTCGGGGCGTGGTTGTGCGGCTTTCGTGGGGCGGAGTTGGGGATTCTGTTTCTGTACTTCGGCAGCCCGACAGCGGCGGCGAGTTTTGTCATGGCGCGGGCGGCGCAGGGCAATCATGAGTTGGCGGCGGCGATTATTGTGCTGACCACGTTGATGGCGGCGATTACCACCAATGTCGGGATCTTTGTTTTGCAGTGGGGTGGGTGGATCTAAAGGGCAACATCAAAAGATCGCAGCCTGCGGCAGCTCCTACATGGGCATGCGTTCCTGTAGGAGCTGCCGAAGGCTGCGATCTTTTAGCTTTTCTGGTAGGTATCGATCACTTCCTGCGCCGCGCGAAACGCATCTATCGCCGCCGGCACGCCGGCATACACCGCGCAATGCAGCAGCGCCTCACGAATCTCGTCCACCGTGCAGCCGTTGTTCAGCGCCCCACGCACATGCCCCTTCAGCTCTTGCGGACACTTCAGCGCCGTCAGCGCGGCCAGGGTAATCAAGCTGCGCGTCTTCAGCGGCAAACCTTCGCGATTCCACACGCCGCCCCAGGCATGTTCATTAACGAAATCCTGCAACGGCTGGGTGAACTCGGTGGCGTTGCCCAACGCGCGATCGACAAACGCATCGCCCATTACCTGGCGGCGAACTTCTACCCCGGACTTCTTCGATTCGGTCATGGCATATCACTCTTGTGGTGTTGGCGGCGCCAGGCGCGGATGGACGTAAACAACAAATACCCCAGCAGCGGCGGCAGAACGTAAAACAGCATCAGCCGCTCCAGTTTGCCGGCCAGCGGCATGCCGGTGGTGAACGACACCACGTGCAGCCCGTAGACCAGATACAAACCGAGCAGCAACAAACCTTCGGCGCGGGTCACGCGGTAGCCGGAATAGAACACCGGCAGGCACAGCGCGGCGACGCCGAGCATCACCGGCAGGTCGAAATCCAGTGCGTTCGGCGATACCGACAATGGTGTCGGCGCGATCAACGCGGTGAGGCCGAGCACGCCGAGCAGGTTAAACAGATTGGCGCCGATCACGTTGCCCACGGCGATGTCGCGTTGGCCGCGCAGGGCGGCGATCAGCGAGGTCGCCAGTTCCGGCAGCGACGTGCCGACAGCGACCACGGTCAGACCGATCACCCGTTCCGAGAAGCCCAGATCCGTCGCCACTACCACAGCGGCGCCGAGCAGCAGATGCCCGGCGAATACCAGCATGGCGAGGCCGACGATGATCATCAGAACGCTGGCAAGCCATGAGGTTTTGGCCGCGTCGGGTTGCGCGGAATGCGGTCGCGCCGAGTGCCGTGACTGGCGCAACAGCAAGCCGAGATACAACGCCAAAGCGCCGAGCAAGAGAATGCCGTCGGAGCGGCTGATTTCCTCGTTCCACGCCAACACAAACACCAGCAGACTGGCGCCGATCATCAGCGGAATGTCGAGACGCACCAGTTGCCGCGACACGCGCAATGGAATGATCAGCGCCGACAAACCGAGAGTCACAAGGATGTTGAAGATGCTGCTGCCGACCACACTGCTGACGGCGATATCGGGGTTGTGCCCCAGCGCGGCTTGCACGCTGACGGCCATCTGCGGCGCACTGCTGCCGAGGGCGACAATGGTCAGGCCGATGATCAGTGGACGCACATGCAGACGCTCGGCCAGACGCACCGCCGCGCGCACCATCAGTTCGGCGCCGAAGATCAGCAGGCACAGGCCGGCGAGCAATTCGATCACGCTGATCAGCGGTAAATCGGTCAGTCCGAAAATGGTCAGCGCTCCATCAGTCGAGGGCCTGCACGCGAACCCGCGCGGTACCGCTGCTGAGCATACCGAGTTGTTTGGCGGCTTCGCGTGAAACATCAATCAGGCGTCCACGCGTATGCGGGCCACGATCGTTGATGCGCACCACAACGGACTCATCGTTTTTCAGGTTGGTGACCTTCACCCGCGTGCCAAAGGGTAGCTGGCGGTGGGCGGCGGTCAGGGAATTCTGGTTAAACGGCTCGCCACTGGCAGTGCGTTTACCGTGGTGCTTGGCACCGTAATAAGAAGCGACGCCGGTCTGGTCGTAACCGTGCGGGTCGATGGTGTCGGTACTGGCACAACCGGCCAGCAAAGAGAGCAGGGCGCAGGCGCCGAGCAGACGTTTCATTCAGATACTCCAAAGTGATCGTTCCCACGCTCCAGCGTGGGAATGCATCCCGTGACGCTCTGCGTCACACCGCAATGGACGCGGAGCGTCCGGGGCGGCATTCCCACGCAGAGCGTGGGAACGATCCCCGAGCGCGGGGCCAGAATCAGCCTTCGAGCTTGCTTTTCAGCAGTTCGTTCACTTGCTGCGGGTTGGCTTTGCCTTTCGACGCTTTCATCGCCTGACCGACAAAGAAGCCGAACATCTTGCCGCGTTTGGCTTCATCCGCCGCACGGTACTGTTCAACTTGCTCAGCGTTGGCCGCAAGCATTTCGTCGAGCACCGCCGAGATTGCGCCGCTGTCGGTCACTTGTTTCAGGCCGCGTTTTTCGATGATCTCGTCTGCGCTGCCTTCACCGTTAGCCATCGCTTCAAACACAACCTTGGCGATCTTGCCGGAGATGGTGTTGTCCTTGATGCGCAGCAGCATGCCGCCCAGCAGTTCAGCGGAAACCGGCGACTCGTCGATGTCCAGGCCTTGCTTGTTGAGCAGGCTGCCCAACTCGACCATCACCCAGTTCGCCGCCAGTTTGGCGTCGCCGCCGATGCTCGCGACTTTCTCGAAGTAATCGGCTTGCTCGCGGCTGGTGGCCAGCACGCTGGCGTCGTAGACCGACAGACCGAATTGCTCCTGGAAGCGCCCGCGTTTCTGCGGGGGCAGCTCCGGCAGGGTGGCGCGCACTTCGTCGAGGAACGACTCTTCGATGACCACCGGCAGCAGATCCGGATCGGGGAAGTAACGGTAGTCGTTGGCTTCCTCTTTCGAACGCATCGGACGGGTCTCGTCCTTGTTCGGATCGTACAGACGAGTCTGCTGAATCACTTTGCCGCCGTCTTCGATCAGCTCGATCTGACGCTGGATCTCGGAGTTGATCGCCTTCTCGATGAAGCGGAACGAGTTGACGTTTTTGATCTCGCAACGCGTGCCGAATTCAACCTGACCTTTCGGGCGGATCGACACGTTGCAGTCGCAACGCAGCGAACCTTCGGCCATGTTGCCGTCGCAGATGCCCAGATAACGCACCAGCGCGTGGATCGCCTTGACGTAAGCCACGGCTTCCTTGGCGCTGCGCATGTCCGGCTCGGAAACGATTTCCAGCAGCGGCGTGCCGGCACGGTTCAGGTCGATGCCGGTGGCACCGTTGAATTCTTCGTGCAGGCTCTTGCCGGCGTCTTCTTCCAGGTGCGCGCGGGTGATGCCGACACGTTTGACCGTGCCGTCTTCCAGCGCGATGTCCAGGTGGCCCTTGCCAACGATCGGCAATTCCATCTGGCTGATCTGGTAGCCCTTCGGCAAGTCCGGATAGAAGTAGTTTTTACGGGCGAACACGTTGTGCTGACCGATCTCGGCGTCAATCGCCAGACCGAACATCACCGCCATACGCACCGCTTCCTGGTTCAGCACCGGAAGAACGCCGGGCATGCCCAGATCGATCAGGCTGGCCTGGGTGTTCGGCTCGGAACCGAATGTGGTGGAACTACCGGAAAAGATTTTCGACCGGGTGGTGAGCTGGGTGTGAATCTCCAGCCCGATCACGACTTCCCATTGCATGTGTGTCTCCTCAGAAGCCGGTTGGGGTGCGGGTGTGCCAGTCAGTGTTGAGCTGATACTGGTGCGCAACATTGAGCAAACGGCCTTCCTGGAAATACGGCGCAAGCAACTGCACGCCCACCGGCAGACCGTCGACAAAACCGGCCGGCATCGACAGGCCCGGCAGGCCCGCGAGGTTGGCGGTGATGGTGTAGACGTCTTCCAGATAAGCAGCGACCGGGTCACTGTTCTTGGCGCCAAGCTTCCAGGCCGGGTTCGGCGTGGTTGGGCCGAGGATGATGTCGACTTCATTAAACGCAGCCATGAAGTCGTTCTTCACCAGACGACGGATCTTCTGCGCTTTCAGGTAGTAGGCGTCGTAGTAACCGGCGGACAGCGCGTACGCACCGACCATGATCCGGCGCTGCACTTCCGGGCCGAAACCTTCGCCACGGGAGCGCTTGTACAGGTCGATCAGGTCTTTCGGTTGTTCGCAGCGATGACCGAAACGCACGCCGTCGAAACGCGACAGGTTCGAGGAGGCCTCTGCCGGCGCGATCACGTAGTACGCCGGAATCGCGTGCTGCATATTCGGCAGGCTGATTTCCTTGATCACGGCACCGAGCTTCTGCAGCTCTTTAATGCTGTTCTGGATCAGCTCGGCGATGCGCGGGTCGAGACCGGCGCTGAAGTATTCCTTCGGCACGCCGATGCGCAGGCCTTGCAGCGAATCGCCGAGGCTTGCGGAGTAATCCGGAACCGGCTCATCGATGCTGGTGGAGTCGTTCTGATCGAAGCCAGCCATACCTTGCAACAAAATTGCGCAGTCTTCAGCCGTGCGCGCCAACGGGCCACCCTGATCGAGACTGGAGGCGTAAGCGATCATGCCCCAGCGCGAAACGCGACCGTACGTCGGTTTCAGGCCGGTGAGGTTGGTGAACGCTGCTGGCTGACGAATCGAACCGCCGGTATCGGTGGCCGTCGCCGCTGGCAACAGACGAGCGGCAACTGCGGCCGCCGAACCGCCGGACGAACCGCCCGGTACGTGTTCCAGATTCCACGGGTTTTTTACCGCGCCGTACCAGCTCGACTCGTTGGCCGAACCCATGGCGAATTCGTCCATGTTGGTCTTGCCCAGGGTCACGGCGCCGGCAGCGGCCAGTTTCGCGACCACGGTGGCGTCGTACGGGGCCTTGAAGTTGTCGAGCATCTTCGAGCCGCAGCTGGTGCGAATGCCCTGGGTGCAGAACAGGTCTTTGTGGGCGATCGGCGCACCGAGCAGGGCGCCGCTCTCACCGTTGGCGCGGCGGGCATCGGCGGCTTTCGCCTGCTCGAGGGCCAGCTCTTCGGTGAGGCTGATGAAACTGTTGAGCTGCGGATCGAGCTGGGTGATACGCGCCAGCAGGACTTTGGTCAGCTCTTCGGAGGAAAACTTTTTATCGGCGAGACCGCGGGCGATCTCGGCCAGAGTCATTTGATGCATTGCAGGCTCTTTCCCTTTAGTCGATGACTTTCGGAACCAGATACAGGCCGTTTTCGACCGCTGGTGCGATGGACTGGTAGGCCTCGCGGTGATTGCTCTCGGTCACGACGTCGGCACGCAGGCGCTGACTGGCTTCCAGCGGGTGGGCCAGAGGCTCGATACCGTCGGTATTAACAGCCTGCATTTCGTCGACCAGCCCGAGAATGCTGTTGAGGGCGGAAGTAATGTGTGGAAGATCAGCATCATTGAGGCCAAGGCAGGCCAGATGAGCAATCTTTTCCACGTCGGAGCGTTCTAGCGCCATCGGGATTCTCCAGTGGAAAACAGAACACACGGCGTCCGTGTGTTAGATTGTTCGGAACACTACCGCACTTCTACGGTCATAAGGCCGCGATTGTGGGGCTTGGTGCACAGAAAAGCGGCCAATTTAACATATTGGCGCCTTGCCCAAAATCCCTGTCGTTGTTAGAGTTTGCCGCACTTTTTTACCCACGCGTTGCCTAGGGTCCCTTTCCCATGTTCAAGAAACTGCGTGGCATGTTTTCCAGCGATCTTTCCATTGACCTGGGCACTGCCAACACCCTTATTTACGTGCGCGAGCGCGGTATCGTCCTGAATGAGCCATCGGTTGTGGCTATTCGGACACACGGTAATCAGAAAAGTGTCGTCGCTGTCGGCACCGAAGCCAAGCGCATGCTCGGTCGTACGCCGGGCAACATTGCTGCCATTCGTCCGATGAAAGACGGCGTGATCGCCGACTTCAGCGTCTGCGAAAAGATGCTGCAATACTTTATTAACAAAGTTCACGAAAACAGCTTTCTGCAGCCTAGCCCTCGTGTGCTGATCTGCGTTCCATGCAAATCCACCCAGGTTGAGCGTCGCGCCATCCGTGAATCGGCCCTCGGTGCCGGTGCCCGTGAAGTGTTCCTGATCGAAGAGCCAATGGCCGCTGCGATCGGTGCCGGCCTGCCGGTCGAAGAAGCGCGCGGATCGATGGTCGTGGATATCGGTGGTGGTACCACTGAAATCGCACTGATCTCCCTGAACGGTGTGGTCTATGCCGAATCCGTACGCGTTGGCGGCGACCGCTTCGACGAAGCGATCATCACCTACGTGCGCCGTAACTACGGCAGTCTGATCGGTGAATCCACCGCTGAGCGCATCAAGCAGGAAATCGGTACTGCCTACCCGGGCGGCGAAGTTCGCGAAGTCGATGTTCGCGGTCGCAACCTGGCCGAAGGCGTTCCACGCGCATTCACCCTGAACTCCAACGAAGTGCTGGAAGCTCTGCAAGAGTCCCTGGCAACCATCGTTCAGGCCGTGAAAAGCGCGCTGGAGCAATCGCCGCCGGAACTGGCTTCCGACATCGCCGAGCGTGGCCTGGTGCTGACCGGTGGTGGCGCGTTGCTGCGTGACCTCGACAAGTTGCTGGCGCAGGAAACCGGTCTGCCGGTGATCGTTGCCGAAGATCCGCTGACCTGTGTTGCTCGCGGCGGTGGCCGTGCATTGGAAATGATGGATAAGCACACCATGGATCTGCTCTCCAGCGAATAAGTGCTGGGTTGCAATACGTGGGTGAGCGCGCGCAGGCAGCACTTTGCAGTGCTGCCTGTTGGCGTTTATCTTCTGTCAGTCTTCATCCAGGCCGGTTTGATGCCGTATGAATAAACAGAACATTTGCCTGGGAGGAGCGGCTTATTAAACCGCTTTTCGCCAAAGGCCCTTCGTTGGGTGTGCGCCTGTTGGTGCTGGCCGTGCTGTCGGTCGCGCTGATGGTCGTCGATGCCCGCTTCAGTCTGCTCAAGCCTGCACGCAGCCAGATGTCGCTGGTGCTGATGGATGCCTACTGGATCACTGACCTGCCCGGACGTTTATGGGAAGGCGTGGCCAGTCAATTCGGCAGCCGTACCGAGCTTGTCGCCGAAAATGAAAAACTCAAAACCGAAAACCTGCTGCTGCAGGGTCGCATGCAAAAGCTTGCCGCCCTCACCGAGCAGAACGTTCGGCTGCGCGAGTTGCTGAATTCTTCCGCACTGGTCAACGAAAAGGTCGAAGTGGCCGAGTTGATCGGCATGGATCCCAATCCCTTCACCCATCGCATCATCATCAATAAAGGTGAGCGCGACGGCGTGGTGCTCGGTCAACCGGTGCTCGATGCACGCGGCTTGATGGGCCAGGTGGTCGAGTTGATGCCTTACACCTCACGTGTATTGCTGTTGACCGACACGACTCACAGCATTCCTGTGCAGGTGAACCGTAACGGTCTGCGTGCGATTGCCAGCGGCACCGGTAACCCGGAACGTCTGGAATTGCGCCACGTTGCCGACACCGCCGACATCAAAGAAGGCGATCTGCTGGTCAGCTCCGGTCTCGGCCAGCGTTTCCCGGCCGGTTACCCGGTGGCGACGGTCAAGGAAGTGATCCACGATTCCGGTCAGCCCTTCGCCATCGTCCGCGCCGTACCGACGGCAGCCCTGAATCGCAGCCGCTACATGCTGCTGGTATTCAGCGACACCCGCACGCCGGAAGAGCGCGCCAATGACGCCGCGCAAGCCCAGGAAAATCTCGACGCGCAGGGCGGTGGCCCGGTGATTCCGGCCACTGTGCCGAAAACCGTGACGCCACCTGCCGCCGCTGCGGCGACTCCAGCAGCAACGTCCGCCGCACCGGCCGCTGCCGCTGCGACACCGGCCAAGCCGGCTGCGAGCAAACCGCCAGCGGCGTCAAAACCGCCCGCCGCCAGTAAACCTCCGGCCGCTCAGCCGGCTGCACGGCCAGCGGCGAAACCGCCGGTGACTGCGCCCGCCACCACCGGGAGACAAGAATAATGGTCGGAGCGACTGCCTCGCGTAACGGCTGGATCGTCTGGCTGACCTTTGCCATCGGCCTGCTGCTCAGTGTTTCGCCGTTGCCGCAATTCATGGAAATCCTCCGCCCGCTGTGGCTGGCGCTGCTCCTGACATTCTGGGCGCTGTACATGCCGCAAACGGTCGGCATGGTCACCGCGTTTTGTCTGGGTCTGGCTGAAGACGTGCTCTACGGCACGCTGCTGGGGCAGAACGCCTTGATCCTGACGCTGATTACTTTCCTCGTCCTCTCGTTGCAGCAGCGCTTGCGCATGTTCCCGATGTGGCAGCAGTGCCTGGTGATTCTGGTGATCTTCGGCCTCGCCCAGCTCGTGCAGCTGTGGCTCAGCGCGTTGACCGGCAACCGTCAACCGACGCTGGCGCTGGTATTGCCGGCACTGGTCAGCGCCTTGCTCTGGCCGTGGATCAGCTTCGCTCTGCGTGGATTGCGCCGCCGCTACAAGATCAATTGAGTCGATCAGGCATGTGCCCGCACCGGTGACGCCGCCAACAGGGAAGAGTATTTGTGAGGCAGGGCACTAAACAGGGAGATGTCGTGATGAAGTCGCTTTACCTTGCCTCAGGTTCGCCGCGTCGGCGTGAATTGCTCACGCAGATCGGCGTGCCGTTCACCGCCATCAGCGCGGACATCGATGAAACCCCTTTAACCAACGAATCCCCTTTGGCCTACGTCGAGCGTCTGGCGCGCGGCAAAGCCGAGGCCGGGCGACGCACGCTCGTGTCCGCCGAACAGCATTGTGTGCTGGGCGCGGATACCGCTGTGGTGCTCGACGGTAAAATTCTCGGCAAACCGGTGGACGAAGCCGACGCATGCGCCATGCTGATGATGTTGTCCGGCAAGGAGCATGAAGTGCTGACGGCAATCGCCGTACTCGACGACGAGCGTTGCGAGTCGCGCGTGGTGCGCAGTCTGGTGCGGTTCCGCCCGATCAGTCGTGAAGAAGCCGCGGCCTACTGGGCCAGCGGTGAACCCCGCGACAAGGCCGGTGGCTATGGCATTCAGGGCCTCGGCGCAGTGTTTGTCGCCGGGCTCAATGGCAGTTACTCGGCGGTGGTCGGGTTGCCTGTTTGCGAAACCGCAGAACTGCTGGGCCATTTCGGCATACCCTGTTGGCAAAACCTAAGCGCGCAATGAGCGTCGTACGAAACCAGATGCGGCCATTATCGTGAAAATGTCTGAACGAGATCCTGCCATGAGTGAAGAGATTCTGATCAACATCACGCCGATGGAGTCGCGCGTGGCGGTGGTCGAAAACGGTGTGCTGCAAGAAGTCCATGTCGAGCGCACGCAAAAACGCGGGATCGTCGGCAACATTTATAAAGGCAAGATCGTGCGGGTACTGCCGGGCATGCAGGCGGCATTCGTCGACATCGGTCTGGATCGCGCCGCGTTCATTCATGCCTCGGAAATCTCCCTGCGCGAAGGCTCCTCCGTTGAAAGCATCAGCGCGCTGGTGCACGAAGGCCAGAGCCTGGTGGTGCAAGTCACCAAAGACCCGATCGGCTCGAAAGGCGCACGCCTGACCACGCAACTGTCGATCCCGTCGCGCTATCTGGTGTACATGCCGCGCACCGCCCACGTCGGCATTTCCCTGAAAATCGAAGACGAAGCCGAGCGCGAACGCCTGAAAAAAGTGGTCAGCGATTGTGTGGCCAAAGAAGGCATTCAGGAGGCGGGCGGCTTTATTCTGCGCACGGCGGCCGAAGGTGCCGGCGCTGAAGAAATCCTCATGGACATTCGTTATCTGCGCCGTTTGTGGGATCAGATCAACGAACAAATCAAAACCATCGGCGCGCCGAGCGTGATCTACGAAGACCTCGGTCTGGCCTTGCGCACGCTGCGTGATCTGGTCAGCCCGAAGATCGAGAAGATCCGCATCGACTCGCGGGAAACCTTCCAGAAAACCACGCAGTTCGTCGCCGAGCTGATGCCGGAGATCGCCGATCGTCTGGAACATTACCCGGGCGAGCGACCAATTTTCGATCTGTATGGCGTTGAAGACGAAATCCAGCGCGCCCTTGAGCGCAAAGTCCCGTTGAAATCCGGCGGCTATCTGGTGATCGATCCGGCGGAAGCCATGACCACCATCGACGTCAACACTGGCGCGTTCGTCGGTCATCGCAACCTCGAAGAAACCATTTTCAAGACCAACCTTGAAGCCGCCACCGCGATTGCCCGGCAGATGCGCCTGCGCAATCTGGGCGGGATCATCATCATCGACTTCATCGACATGGAAGATGAAGAGCACCAGCGTCAGGTGCTGCGCACGCTGGAGAAACAACTGGAGCGCGATCACGCCAAGACCAACATCATCGGCATCACCGAGTTGGGCCTGGTGCAGATGACCCGCAAGCGCACCCGCGAAAGTCTTGAGCAAGTGCTGTGCGAGCCGTGCAGCAGTTGCCAGGGTCGTGGCAAATTGAAGACTCCGGAAACCATCTGTTACGAGATTTTCCGCGAGATTCTGCGTGAGGCCCGTGCCTATCAGGCCGAGGGTTATCGCGTACTGGCGAACCAGAAAGTGGTTGATCGACTGCTCGATGAAGAATCGGGTAACGTCGCCGAACTTGAAGGGTTTATCGGTCGCACCATTCGCTTCCAGGTGGAAACCATGTATTCCCAGGAACAATACGACGTGGTGCTGCTCTGATCCCCTGCGTCACATTTTTTCTACCGCGGCTGGCCTCAGCTTTTCGCAGTTTTATTGCCATGGGAGCCATCTGACATGGAGCGTCTGACACGCATTCTGGCCGCACTCACCCGTTGGGGGCTGGGCCTGTGCGCGTTGGTTCTGGTGTTGATGGCGTTGTACGTCAGCCTCGGCCGCGAGCTGACCCCGCTGGTCGCCGAATACCGCACCGACATCGAAGACAAGGCCAGCGCCGCCCTTGGCATGCCGTTGCAGATCGGCGAGCTGGAAGGTAACTGGAGCGGCTTCGCCCCGATTCTGCTGGCACGCGATGTGATGGTCGGCAGCGGCGCCAATGCGTTGCGTCTGGATCAAGTGCGCGCCGTGCCTGATCTCTGGGCCAGCCTGTTGGCCCGTGAAGTGCGCATTGCCCATCTGGAACTCAATGGCCTGAAGATCAGCCTCAAGGAAGCCGAGGACGGCAGTTGGGCGCTGGAAGGTCTGCCGGTGCAGAGCGATCAACCGCTGGATGCGCAGCAGTTGTTCAATCGTTCGCTAATGATTCAGCAACTCTCGGTGCTCGACAGCCAGGTCACCCTGCAGCCGCAGGATCACGCGCCGATGACCCTCACCTATGTCGGCATCAACCTGAAAACCGGCGCCAGTCGCCAACGTCTCGATGCCCGTTTGACTCTGCCGGACGGCCAGCCCGTGGCGATCAATCTGCGTACGCGCCTGCGCCCCGAGCAATGGCAGGACAGCACGGTCGAGGGCTACGCCAGTCTGCCGCAAAGCGATTGGGCAAAATGGTTGCCCGAGCGCCTGACCCAGCAGTGGAATTTCTCCGAGATCAAGGCCGGCGGTGAGGTCTGGATCGATTGGGCCAAGGGCACGCTGCAAAGCGCCTCTGTTCGCTTGAACGCGCCGCAAGTCACCGGCGCCTATGGCGAGCGCAAGCCTATCAAGATCAACAACCTCGCCATCAACGCGTACTACCGCGACGGTGGCGACGGCGCGGCGGTGACGTTCGATTCGCTGGCGATGAATTTCGGCGAAACCCGCTGGGAATCCCGCGTCCAACTGCAACAGACCCGCGCCACCGACAAAGTGGAAGAGCTCTGGCATCTGCAGGCTGATCGTCTGGATCTGACGCCGATCACGCCACTGCTCAACGCGCTCGGGCCGTTACCCAAAGGTTTCGCCGAAGTGGTCGATCACCTGAAAGTGACCGGTGGCCTGCGTAACGTGCTGCTGGATTTCCGTCCGGCGGCCACTGACGGCACAAAATTCAGCTTCGCCGCCAACCTCGACAAGGTCGGCTTCGATGCCTATCACGGCGCCCCGGCTGCACGAAATGTCAGCGGCAGCCTCAGCGGTAACCTCGACGGCGGCGAACTGCGCATGGACAGCAAAGATTTTGTCCTCCATCTCGATCCGATTTTCGCCAAGCCGTGGCAATACATTCAGGCCAACGCGCGCCTGACGTGGAAACTTGATAAAGACGGATTCACCCTGATCGCGCCGTACCTCAAGGTGCTCGGCGAAGAGGGCAAGATTGCCGGCGACTTCCTGATTCGTCTGCATTTCGATCACAGCCAGGAAGACTACATGGACTTGCGTGTCGGTCTGGTCGACGGCGACGGTCGTTACACCGCCAAGTACCTGCCGGAAGTCTTGAGCCCGGCGCTCGACGAATGGCTGCGCACGGCGATCCTGAAAGGCGCGGTGGACGAAGGTTTCTTCCAGTATCAGGGCTCGCTGAGCAAGGACGCCAAAGAAGCCGATCGCAGCATCAGTCTGTTCTTCAAGGTGCATGACGCCGAACTCGCATTCCAGCCGGGCTGGCCGCACGTCAGCAAGGTCAGCGGTGATGTGTTTATCGAGGACAGCGGCGTACGCATTCTGGCGAAAAAGGGTCAGTTGCTCGACACCCAGGTCAGCGATGTCTCGGTCAATATTCCGCATGTGCCGTCCGGGCAGAACTCGCACTTGCTGCTGGATGGCGCGTTCGCCGGTGGTCTTGGCGATGGCTTGAAGATTCTGCAGGATGCGCCGATCGGCACGGGCGAAACCTTCGCCGGTTGGGAAGGCTCAGGGGATCTTCGTGGCAAGCTCAAACTCGACGTGCCGCTGGGCAAAGGCGAGGAGCCGAAAGTCCTCGTTGATTTCAAAACCGCCAACGCGAAGTTGAAACTGGCCGAGCCGAAGCTGGAGCTGAGCCAACTCAAGGGTGATTTCCGCTTCGACAGCGCCAAAGGCCTCAGCGGGCAGAACATCAGCGCGCGGGCCTTCGACAAACCGGTGACCGCGCAAATCTTTGCCGACGGCAGTCCGGGCAAACTCAAAACGCGTGTTGCGGCGACCGGGCAGGTCGAAGTCAAGAAGCTCACCGACTGGCTGGCGGTGACGCAACCGTTGCCGGTATCCGGGACGATTCCGTATCAACTGCAATTGAATCTGGACGGCGCCGACAGCCAATTAATGGTCAGCTCCAACCTCAAGGGCGTGGCGGTGGATCTGCCGGCACCGTTCGGCATGGCGGCGGATGTCGGGCGCGACACGGTGTTCCGTATGACCTTGCAAGGGCCGGAGCGGCGTTATTGGGTCAATTACGATCAACTGGCCAATTTCACCTATGCCGCGCCATCGAGCGGTTTTGCTGACGGTCGCGGTGAGTTGTTCCTCGGGGCGGGCGAGGCGGTGTTGCCGGGCGCCAAGGGTTTGCGCATCCGCGGTGTGCTGTCGGAGCTGGACGTCGCGCCGTGGCAGGATCTGGTCAACAAGTACGCCGGGCAGGATCCGGGCGGCAGCGCCAACAAATTGCTCAACAGCGCGGATATCAAAGTCGGCAAGCTGACGGCGTTCGGCACCACGCTGGATCAGGCGTCGGTGCAGCTCAATCGCAAACCTGGCGCGTGGGCGTTGGCCCTCGACAGTCAGCAGGCTAAAGGCACCGCCAGCCTGCCGGACGCCAAGGGCGTGCCGATTGCGGTGAACATGCAATACGTGAAGCTGCCGGCGGCGGATCCGAATGTGCAGACCGACGAGAACGCCCCCGATCCTTTGGCCTCGGTCGATCCGACGAAGATTCCCGCGCTGGATATCACCATCAATCAATTGTTCCAAGGCCAGGATCTGGTCGGTGGCTGGTCGCTGAAAATTCGCCCGACTGCCAAAGGCATTGCCTTGAACAACCTCGACATGGGCCTCAAAGGTATCCTCTTGCAGGGCAACGGCGGCTGGGAAGGCGCGGCGGGCTCGAGCAACAGCTGGTTCAAAGGGCGGATCAGCGGCAAGAACCTCGCCGATGTGCTCAAGGGCTGGGGTTATGCGCCGAGCGTGACCAGCGAAGATTTCCACATGGACGTCGATGGCCGCTGGCCGGGCTCGCCGGCGTGGCTGGCGACCAAGCGCTTCTCCGGCACCCTCGATGCCTCGCTGAACAAAGGTCAGTTCGTTGAAGTGGATGGCGGCGCGCAGGCGTTGCGCGTGTTCGGTCTGCTCAACTTCAACTCGATTGGTCGTCGCTTGCGCCTGGACTTCTCCGACCTGTTCGGCAAAGGCCTGAGCTACGACCGGGTCAAAGGCCTGCTGGTGGCGACGAATGGTGTTTACGACACCAAGGAGCCGATTCGCCTGACCGGGCCGTCGAGCAACATCGAACTCAACGGCAAACTGGACATGGTTGCGGAGCAAGTCGACGCCAAGTTGATGGTGACCTTGCCGGTGACCAACAACCTGCCGATTGCCGCGCTGATCGTCGGAGCCCCGGCGATTGGCGGTGCTTTGTTCCTGATCGACAAGCTGATCGGCGACCAGGTGGCGCGCTTCGCCAGCGTCAAATACACCGTCAAAGGCCCGTGGAAAGAGCCGAAAATCACTTTCGACAAGCCTTTTTGAGTAGCATGACGCTATCCCCGTGTAGGAGCTGCCGCAGGCTGCGATCTTTTGATGTTGTTTTTTAAAAGCCAGATCAAAAGATCGCAGCCT
>NZ_JASCPK010000038.1:0-41926 GCF_029959385.1 Pseudomonas sp. PS01303 | reverse complement strand
CTCCACAAGCACCCACACGAATTGCTTGATTCAGTTGTTAAAGAGCGGTTGGTTAAGATCTTTCGTCTCAACCGAGGCGCGCATTCTACAGCAGCCTCATTTGCTGTCAAGTGATTATTTTCAGAAGCTTTCGAAGAATTCTTCAACAACTTCAACCACTTGCGCTTCAGATCTCTCGTCAGCGGGAGGCGAATTCTACAGCGTTACACGCTGCTGTCAACACCTCTTTTTCAACTTCCTTTTGGCTTCGATGAACTGAAGCACTTGCTGCCGAAACCTACTTAACTCATTGAATCTCAAGGAGTTTTCCGTTTCGACTGCGCCGGAAGTGGGGCGAATTATAGACGTCTGGGATCTGCCGTCAACGTCTATTTTCATATTTCTGTCACATTGGTCAAAAAAGCCCGCAAACACGAAGGCCGACCACAAGGGGTCGGCCTTTGTTGCCCTGCCCTTCTACTTACAAGCTAGGGAAGGCGAACTGCGAAGCCTCGTGGCTCGCACGTTGCGGCCAGCGCTGGGTGATCGCTTTGCGACGGGTGTAGAAGCGCACGCCGTCCGGACCATAAGCGTGGAGGTCGCCAAACAGCGAACGCTTCCAGCCGCCGAAGCTGTGGTAAGCCACCGGTACTGGCAGCGGCACGTTGACGCCAACCATGCCGACTTCGATCTCGTCGCAGAATAGACGCGCCGCTTCACCGTCACGGGTAAAGATGCAGGTGCCGTTGCCGTATTCGTGATCGTTGATCAGTTGCATGGCCTCTTCCAGGCTGTTCACGCGAACGATGCACAGTACCGGGCCGAAGATCTCTTCTTTATAGATGCGCATTTCCGGGGTGACGTTGTCGAACAGGCAACCACCGAGGAAGAAGCCTTCTTCATGACCGGCCACACTGAAACCACGACCGTCGACCACCAGGGTCGCGCCCGCTGCCACGCCGTCATCAACGTAGCCGCTGACTTTGTCGCGCGCCTGACCGGTGACCAGTGGGCCCATGTCCAGACCGCACGAAGTGCCGGCACCGATTTTCAGCGCCTGAATCTGTGGCACCAGTTTCGCCACCAGCGCATCCGCCACCTGGTCGCCAACACACACGGCAACAGAAATCGCCATGCAACGCTCGCCGCACGAACCGTACGCCGCGCCCATCAGCGCGCTGACCGCGTTATCCAGATCGGCATCCGGCATCAGCACTGCATGGTTCTTCGCGCCCCCCAGTGCCTGCACGCGTTTGCCGCGCTTGGTGCCTTCTGCATAGATGTATTCAGCAATTGGCGTCGAACCGACGAAGCTCAGCGCTTTGACTTCCGGCGCTTCGATCAACGCGTCCACGGCAGTCTTGTCACCGTGCACCACGCTCATCACGCCTTTCGGCAAACCGGCTTCCAGCAGCAACTGAGCGATCAGCAGTGTCGAGCTCGGGTCGCGCTCGGACGGCTTGAGGATGAAGCAGTTGCCGCAGACGATCGCCAGCGGGTACATCCACAGCGGCACCATGGCCGGGAAGTTGAACGGAGTGATGCCGGCAACAATGCCCAGCGGCTGGAAGTCCGACCATGCGTCGATGTTCGGGCCGACGTTGCGGCTGTACTCGCCCTTGAGGATTTCCGGGGCGGCGCAGGCGAACTCGACGTTCTCGATGCCGCGCTTCAGTTCACCGGTAGCGTCTTCGAGGGTTTTGCCGTGTTCTTCGCTGATCAGTTGCGAGATGCGCGCTTCGTTCTGCTCGAGCAGTTGCTTGAAGCGGAACATCACCTGCGCACGTTTGGCCGGTGGCGTGTTGCGCCAGGCCGGGAACGCAGCCTTAGCGGCATCGATGGCTTTCTGGATGGTTTCGCGGGTGGCCAATGGCAGCTTGTGGATAGCCTGACCGGTGGACGGGTTGAACACATCAACCGCGCGACCGTTCTCGGTCACCAGTTCGCCATTGATCAAATGCGGGATAACGCTCATCGAAAACTCCTGAATTCTTGTCCACGGGCACCCTCCAAGGGGTGCCTGTGTTTGTGTGTATATATAGAAGGAAAAATCAGTCGAGCTTGTTCAGCACTTCGCCGACCGCGTCGAACAGACGATCGAGGTCTTGCGGCTTGCTGTTGAAGGTTGGGCCGAACTGCAGGGTGTCGCCGCCGAAACGTACGTAGAACCCGGCTTTCCACAGAGCCATGCCCGCTTCGAACGGACGCACGATGGCGTCGCCGTCACGACCGGCAATCTGGATCGCACCGGCCAGGCCGAAGTTACGGATGTCGATAACGTGCTTGGAGCCTTTGAGACCATGCAGCGCGTTTTCGAAATGCGGCGCGACTTCAGCGACGCTATGCACCAGGTTTTCTTTTTGCAGCAGGTCGAGTGCTGCCAGGCCAGCGGCGCAAGCCACCGGGTGCGCCGAGTAGGTGTAGCCGTGCGGGAATTCCACTGCGTATTCCGGCGTTGGCTGATTCATGAACGTCTGATAGATCTCGGAGCTGGCAATCACCGCGCCCATCGGGATCGCGCCGTTGGTGACTTGCTTGGCGATGCACATCAGGTCCGGGGTGACGCCAAAAGTGTCGGCACCGAACATGTTGCCGGTACGGCCGAAACCAGTGATCACTTCGTCGAACACAAGCAGGATGTTGTGTTGATCGCAGATCTCGCGCAGACGCTTCAGGTAACCCTGTGGCGGCACCAGTACGCCAGCGGAACCGGCCATTGGCTCAACGAATACGGCGGCAATGTTCGAAGCATCGTGCAGTTCGATCAGCTTCAGCAGCTCATCGGCCAAAGCGATACCGCCCTGCTCCGGCATGC
Organism: Pseudomonas sp. PS01303; assembly: GCF_029959385.1. Taxonomy (NCBI): domain Bacteria; kingdom Pseudomonadati; phylum Pseudomonadota; class Gammaproteobacteria; order Pseudomonadales; family Pseudomonadaceae; genus Pseudomonas; species Pseudomonas sp. PS01303. The sequence continues at coordinate 39,132 of NZ_JASCPK010000038.1, read as the reverse complement.
CACGGGAGAACGCGTTGCTTGCCAGCAAAGTGTGCGGCAAGTGATCGACGTCCATCATCGCCTGACCGAACAGCTTGCGGTTGCCGTTGACGCCGCCGAGGCTGGTGCCGGCGATGTTCACACCGTGGTAACCACGAGCACGGCCGATCATTTTGGTTTTGGTCGCCTGACCTTTCAGGCGCCAGTAGGCACGCACCATTTTCACCGCGGTGTCGGCGCACTCGGAGCCCGAGTCAGTGAAGAACACGTGGTTAAGGTTGCCCGGGGTCAGCTCGGTGATTTTCTCGGCCAGTTGGAACGACAGCGGGTGACCGTACTGGAAGCCCGGCGAGTAATCGAGGGTGCCCAACTGCTTGGAGACTGCTTCCTGAATTTCCTTGCGGGTGTGGCCGGCGCCGCATGTCCACAGACCGGACAGCGAGTCGTATACCCGGCGGCCCTTGTCGTCGATCAGCCAGCTGCCTTCGGCGCCAACGATCAAACGCGGATCGCGCTGGAAGTTACGGTTGGCGGTGTACGGCATCCAGTGCGCGTCCAGCTTCAATTGGCTGGCCAGTGGCGACTGAGCGTTTTCAGGCATGTTCATCGGGCAAAACCTCGCAGGGCATAAGCGTCAGGGAGATAAAAAGCGTTGTTGCAGCTAAATTGCCACGGCGATAAAGTCGGTGAAATCCAACTCTTCTAACCTTCAGTTAGAACTCCACTAAACAATGAGAACAATAAGATGAGCAGCCGCCGCCCCGATCCGCTGGCCCAGGTCAGTGATTTTGATATTCGCCTGCTGCGGATTTTTCGCAGCGTGGTGGAGTGCGGTGGCTTCTCGGCGGCGGAGACTGTGCTCGGCATCGGTCGCTCGGCGATCAGTCAGCAGATGAGCGATCTGGAACAGCGCCTCGGTTTGCGTTTGTGTCAGCGTGGTCGCGCCGGATTTTCGCTGACAGAGGAAGGACGCGAGGTCTATCAATCGGCGTTGCAGCTATTAAGTGCGCTGGAAAGTTTCCGCACCGAGGTCAACGGCCTGCACCAGCATTTGCGCGGTGAGCTGATCATTGGCCTGACCGACAACCTCGTCACCCTGCCCCACATGCGCATCACCCACGCCCTCGCGCAGTTGAAGGAACGCGGGCCGGATGTGCAGATCCAGATTCGCATGATTGCGCCGAACGAAGTCGAGCAAGGTGTGCTCGATGGGCGCCTGCATGTCGGCGTGGTGCCGCAGGCCAGTGCGTTGTCGGGACTGGAATATCAGCCGCTGTACAGCGAGCGTTCGCTGCTTTATTGCGCGGTGGGGCATCCGCTGTTTTATGTTGATGACAAGCAACTGGATGACGAACGCTTGAACAGTCAGGACGCGATTGCGCCGACGTTTCGTTTGCCGGCGGATATTCAGGCGCATTACCAGGCGCTCAATTGCACGGCCAGTGCTTCTGACCGTGAGGGCATGGCGTTTTTGATTTTGACCGGGCGTTACATTGGGTATTTGCCGGATCATTACGCCAGCCTTTGGGTGCAGCAGGGGCGTTTGCGTGCTTTGAAAGCAGGGACGCGGTTTTACGATTTGAGTCTGGCATCGGTCACGCGCAAGGGGCGGCGCCCTCATTTGGTGCTGGAGAGCTTTTTGGAGAGTCTGGCGGCGACGCGTTGATAATGCGCGCGACGTTGGTTAGGTACAGCAAGATCAAGGGATCGCAGCCTTCGGCAGCTCCTACAGAGAAAATAAGTTGAGCAAGTGGACAGGTTTTTGCAGAGGGGGAATTACTTCGTTCCTTTGATAAGAAGCCTTAAGCCATGCAGCCAGATTCCGCACCGTCCAGCGACTTGATCTACGGCCTCAACGACCGCCCCAAACCACTCGCCGCCACCCTTGCCGCGCTGCAACACGTGCTTGCCAGTTTCGTCGGCATCATCACTCCGCCGCTGGTGATTGGTTCGGCGCTCGGGCTGACGGCGTATTTGCCGTACTTGATCAGCATGGCGTTGATGGTTTCGGGCGTCGGCACCTTTATTCAGGCGCGGCGGCCGTTCGGCATTGGCGCCGGGATGATCTGTCTGCAAGGCACCAGTTTCGCCTTTCTCGGTGCGGTGCTGTCGGCGGGTTTTCTGGTCAAGCAACGTGGCGGCAGCCCGGAAGACATTCTGGCGATGATCTTCGGTGTGTGTTTCTTCGGCGCGATCGTGCAGATCGTCCTCAGCCGTTTCATCGGGCAATTGCGTCGAGTCGTAACGCCGCTGGTGACCGGGATCGTTATCACCCTGATCGGCATCAGTCTGATCAAAGTCGGCATCACTGACCTGGGCGGTGGCTTCAACGCGCCGGACTTTGGTGCGCCGGGCAATCTGGCGTTGGGCGTGTTCGTGCTGCTGACGATCATTCTGCTCAACCGCTCGAACACGCCGTGGGTGCGCTTGTCGGCGATCATCATTGGTCTGGTGCTCGGCAGTCTGGCCGCGTGGTTCAGTGGGAAACTGGTACCGCAGCCATTGCCTGACTTGCCGCTGGTGAGTTTTCCTACCCCGTTCAAGTTCGGATTCAGCTTCGACTGGACGGCTTTCCTGCCGGTCGCGCTGATTTATCTGATCAGCACCATCGAAACCGTCGGCGACCTCACTGCCAATTGCATGCTCGCCCGCCAGCCAATCAGTGGCCCTTCTTATATAAGCCGCCTGCGCGGTGGCGTACTCGGCGATGGCGTCAGCTGCATGATCGCCGCGACCTTCAGCGCTTTCCCCAATACCACGTTTGCGCAGAACAACGGCGTGATCCAGTTGACCGGCGTCGCCAGCCGCTACGTCGGGCTGTACATCGGCGCGATCCTGTTTTGTCTCGGCTTGTTTCCGATGATCGGCGCGGTCCTGCAACAGATTCCGAAACCGGTACTCGGCGGCGCGACTCTGGTGATGTTCGGCGCGGTGGCCGCGGCCGGCGTGCGCATCCTCGCGCAGTCGTCGCTGGATCGGCGCAGCATGTTGATCATCGCCACTTCGTTCGGCGTTGGTCTGGGCATCGCCGCGCAACCGAACCTGCTGCACCTGCTGCCGAAACTGGTGCAAAACCTGTTCGACTCGGCGATCACCAGCGGTGGCCTGACCGCCATCATCCTGTGCCTGTTGCTGCCGGAGTCGAAAACCGAAGCCACTGAAACCCACGCGCCGCTGAACAAGATCGAACAGGCGTAACGGTTTTATCGCGCAAAGACTTGTCGGATGCCTGTGGGTGCGCTATCAACGCAACTGGTTGCACCCACAGACAAACCCGGAAGTGCCTATGACCTTTGAAGTCCCAGCCCACGGCGGCAAACCCGCCAGCCGCATTCGTCAGAAAAACGAAGAGACCATCCTCAAAGCCGCCGAAGACGAGTTCGCCCGTCATGGGTACAAAGGCACCAGCATGAACACCATCGCCCAGAATGCCGGGTTGCCCAAGGCGAACCTGCATTACTACTTCACCAACAAACTCGGTTTGTACGTGGCGGTGCTGAGCAACATCATCGAGCTGTGGGACAGCACCTTCAACACGCTCACCGCCGAGGACGATCCGGCCGAGGCGCTGACCCGCTACATCCGCGCCAAGATGGAATTTTCCCGTCGCCAGCCGCAAGCCTCGCGGATCTTTGCGATGGAAGTGATCAGCGGCGGCGAATGCCTGACCGAATATTTCAATCAGGATTACCGCGCCTGGTTCACCGGCCGTGCGGCAGTGTTTCAGGCGTGGATCGATGCCGGCAAAATGGACGCGGTTGATCCGGTGCACCTGATCTTTCTGTTGTGGGGCAGCACTCAGCATTACGCTGACTTTGCCACGCAGATCTGTCGCGTCAGTGGTCGCAGCAAGCTGACCAAGCAGGACATGGAAGACGCCGGCAACAACCTGATCCGCATCATTCTCAAAGGCTGCGGCCTCACTCCTTCTCTATAAGACGTTTATGCCTTTCACCCTCAGCGGTTTTTGCGAGTACCGCGAAGAGATTCGCAAAAGCCGCTTTATCACCTTCGCCACGCCGATCGGCAGCCCTGCTGATGCGCAGGCGTTCTTTGAACAGCACAGCGATTTCAATGCTTCGCACAATTGCTGGGCGTGGAAACTCGGCGATCAATATCGCAGCAATGACGATGGCGAACCGGGCGGCACCGCCGGGCGACCGATTCTGGCGGCGATAGAAGCGCAGGATTGCGACCAGGTCGCGGTACTGGTGATTCGTTGGTACGGCGGCATTCAACTCGGCACTGGTGGTTTGGCCAGGGCCTATGGCGGTGGTGCGAACAAGTGTTTGCAGACGGCGGCGAAGGTTGAGTTGATCAGTCGGGTGGCGTTGAGTTGCGCTTGCGGGTTTGCCGAGTTGGCGTTAGTGAAGTTGCGCGTGGCGGATTTGGGTGGGTTGGTGGTGGAAGAGAATTTTACGGCGAATGGGGTTGAGTTGAAGTTGGCGGTGGGTGAGGCGCAGATTTCGGTGTTGCAGGGACAATTGGCGGATTTGAGTAGGGGGCGGATTTTGTTGCAGCGGTGAAGCAAGGTCAAAAGATCGCAGCGTTCCGCAGCTCCTACAGATCTTTGGTTGTCGTTAATTTTGTGTCACGGCGTTTTTATGTAGGAGTTGCCGAAGGCTGCGATCTTTTGGGGCGACCTCGAAATTTCATATCCCGCAAACTTGCCCACATCTGCTGTGCACCCGACTGTGGATAACCTGAGCACATAACTCTGTAACCCTTCTGTCACGTGGCTTTGCGCGGTTTGTTTACTTTTCGTTCAATTTGCCCGACGAAATGTAATTTTCAAGCAGAAACAATCGGTTAGCCACGTTTAGCACCATTAGAAGAAAGCACCACAGTGCTTATGCCCGACATTTCGGCTTGCGCACAATAACTGTGGAGCAACCTGTGGATAACCCGTTCATGACCGCCGCAGTCGCAGGTTCTGCCTAGCTCCCACGGGTTTGCTCGTTTTTTGATCAGTTGCGGCCGGGCAAAACTGGAGCCCGATCAACACCTTTGCTCCGATTTGGTGCTGCAAATCCCACCGATTTTCACCGCAATGCTCTGCGCCGAGCGCTGCCACCCGCAGCCCACTCGGGTTCCTGACTCAATGGCCAGGAAATTGCTTTATCCACAGGCACAACTTCAAGCAAGTCGAGCCTGCCATGCCAATCGCGCCTCCCCTCCCGCGCCTGCAACTGCGCCACATCAGCAAACGTTATCCCGGTTGTCTGGCTAACGATGCCATCGACCTGAGCATCGCGCCCGGTGAAATCCACGCCCTGCTCGGTGAAAACGGTGCGGGCAAAAGTACCTTGATGAAAATTATCTACGGCGTCACCCAGGCCGACGCCGGGGAAATGCTCTGGCAAGGCCAACGCGTCAACATTCGCAATCCGGCGCAGGCACGGCAGTTGGGCATCGGCATGGTGTTCCAGCACTTCTCGCTGTTCGAAACCCTCAGCGTCGCGCAGAACATCGCGCTGGCGATGGGCGCCAAGGCTGGCACGCCGAAACAACTGGAACCGAAAATTCGCGAAGTGTCGCGCCGTTATGGCATGGCGCTGGAGCCGGAGCGACTTGTCCACAGCCTGTCGATCGGCGAGCGGCAACGGGTGGAAATTATCCGTTGCCTGATGCAGGACATTCGTCTGCTGATTCTCGACGAACCGACCTCGGTGCTGACCCCGCAGGAGGCCGACGAGTTGTTCATCACCCTGCGCCGTCTCGCCGCCGAGGGCTGCAGCATTCTGTTTATCAGCCACAAGCTCGGCGAAGTTCGCGCGCTGTGTCATAGCGCGACGGTTCTGCGCGGCGGGCGCGTTGCCGGGCATTGCGTACCAGCCGAATGTTCCGATCAGCAATTGGCGCAGTTGATGGTTGGCGAAGCGGCGGCGTTGATTGGCGACTATCCGAAAGTCAGCGGTGGCGCGGCGTTTTTGCAGGTGAAGGGCTTGAGTTGGCACAACCCGGATCCGTTTGGTTGCTCGCTGACTGACATTGATGTGCAGGTGCGCAGCGGTGAAATCGTCGGCATCGCCGGAGTTGCGGGGAATGGCCAGGATGAGTTGCTCGCCTTGCTCAGTGGCGAACAAACCTTGCCTCGGGCGCAAGCTGCGACTATTCGATTCGCCGAGCAACACGTCGCCGATCTGCGCCCGGACGCGCGACGCAAATTGGGCCTGGCGTTCGTCCCCGCCGAGCGTCTCGGTCACGGCGCGGTGCCGGAATTGAGTCTGGCCGATAACGCTCTGCTCACCGCGTTCCAACAAGGCTTGGTCAGCCACGGTTTGATCGAACGCGGCAAAGTCGAAGCCCTCGCCCAGCAAATCATTCAGCGCTTCGGCGTGAAAACCCCGGACACGCAAACCGCTGCGCGCAGCCTGTCCGGCGGCAACCTGCAGAAATTCATCCTCGGCCGCGAAATCCTTCAGCAACCGAAACTGCTGATCGCTGCGCACCCGACCTGGGGCGTCGACGTCGGCGCCGCCGCGACCATCCACCGTGCACTGATCGCGTTGCGCGATGCCGGCGCGGCGATTCTGGTGATTTCTGAAGACCTCGACGAACTGTTCCAGATCAGCGACCGCCTCGGCGCCTTGTGTGGCGGACGCCTGTCGGCGCTGCACAACACCACCGATACGCAACTCAGCGACGTCGGCGGCTGGATGGCCGGCCAGTTCGACAACCCACCTTCTGCCGCCACGGTTTAACGGAGTTTTACTCATGCTGCTTTCCCTCGAACCCCGTGGCCAGCAATCGCGCCTGATGCTGTGGTGCTCGCCGTTACTGGCGGCGGCGCTGACGCTCGGTTGCGGCTCGCTGCTGTTTATCGCCCTCGGTCACGACCCGTTGCAAACCTTGCATACGCTGCTGATTTCACCGGTCAGCGATTTGTATGGCGTCTCTGAATTGCTGGTCAAGGCGCTGCCGATTCTGCTCTGCGCACTGGGCTTGGCCGTGGCGTATCAGGCGCGGATCTGGAACATCGGCGCCGAAGGTCAATTGCTCCTCGGCGCACTCGCCGGCAGTGCGTTGGCGGTAAACATTATCGACATGCAGAGCCGTTGGGCGCTGGTGTTGATTCTGCTCACCGGCACCCTCGCCGGCGCGGCGTGGGCCGGGCTGACGGCGTGGTTGCGCACACGCTTCAACGCCAACGAAATTCTCACCAGCATCATGCTCAATTACATCGCGCTGAATCTGCTGCTGTTCTGCGTGCACGGGCCGCTGAAGGATCCGGCCGGATTCAACTTTCCCGAGTCGGCGATGTTCGGCGACGCCAGCCGTTTGCCGTTGTTGATGGAGGATGGCCGCGTGCACGCCGGGGTGTATTTCGCCCTGCTCGCACTGGTCGCGGTGTGGGTGTTGTTGCAGAAAAGTTTTGTCGGGTTTCAGATCAAAGTGCTTGGGCTGGACAAGCGTGCGGCGGGGTTTGTCGGCTTTCGCGAGAAGCGTTTGATCTGGCTCGCGCTGTTGATCAGCGGCGGTTTGGCCGGGCTTGCCGGTGTCTGCGAAGTCACCGGGCCGATAGGTCAATTGGTGCCGCAGGTGTCGCCGGGTTACGGCTATGCGGCGATTACCGTGGCGTTTCTTGGCCGACTGAATCCAATCGGGATTCTGTTTTCCAGTCTGTTGATGGCGCTGCTGTACATCGGTGGCGAGAGCGCGCAAATGACGATGAATCTACCGCAGGCGATCACTCAATTGTTTCAGGGAATGATGCTGTTTTTCCTGCTCGCCTGTGACGTGCTGATCCTCTATCGGCCACGCCTGAATCTGCGCTGGGTGAAGCGCACGTCGACCACCGCCGTAACCGCCGGAGCGCTGTGATGGATATCGATCTGTTGAGCAATATTTTCTACGCCATGGTGCGTTGCGGCACACCGCTGTTGCTAGTGGCGTTGGGTGAGCTGATCTGCGAGAAGAGCGGTGTGCTCAATCTTGGGCAGGAAGGGATGATGCTGTTTGGCGCGGTGATCGGTTTTATCGTCGCGCTGAACAGCGGCAACCTGTGGCTGGGCGTGTTGTTGGCGATGTTGGCCGGGATGTTGTTGTCGTCACTGTTTGCGCTGGTGGCGCTGGTGTTCAATGCCAATCAGGTGGCGACCGGCTTGGCCCTGACGATTTTTGGTGTCGGGCTGTCGACCTTTGTCGGCGCGGCCTGGGTCGGGAAACCACTGGCCGGTTTTGAGCCGTTGGCGATTCCTTATCTGAGTGAAATTCCGCTGATCGGGCGAATGCTGTTTGCGCAGGATCTGCTGGTGTATCTGTCGTTCGCGCTGTTTGCGCTGGTGGCGTGGGTGATCATCAAAAGTCGTGTCGGGTTGATTATTCAAGCCGTGGGTGAGAACCCGGATGCGGCCAGTGCGATGGGCTTGCCGGTGTTGACCGTGCGTACCTTGGCGGTGCTGTTTGGCGGGGCGATGGCCGGGTTGGCCGGGGCTTATTTGTCGCTGGCGTATACGCCGATGTGGGCGGAGAACATGACCGCCGGGCGTGGCTGGATTGCGTTGGCGCTGGTGGTGTTTGCCAGTTGGCGGGTGTGGCGGTTGTTGCTGGGGGCGTATTTGTTTGGGCTCGCCAGCATCCTGCATTTGGTGGCGCAGGGGTTGGGGCTGGCGATTCCGTCGAGTTTGCTGGCGATGCTGCCGTATGTGGCGACGATTTTGGTGTTGGTGCTGTTGTCGCGGGATGCGGTGCGTACGCGGTTGTATGCGCCGGTTTCGTTGGGGCAGCCTTGGCAGGCGGGGCATTGATGCGGTGACCTTGTTGGCCCTATCGCGAGCAGGCTCACTCCTACATTGGATCGGGTTCACAATTCCCTTGTAGGAGTGAGCCTGCTCGCGATGGCTGTTCAACAGGCAACACTTGGGAAATGCCCCACGCCAGTTCGAAGACCAGGAAAACAATCAGAATCGAACTGGCGCCATGCAACAAGGCATACCCCTGCCAAGCCGCAAACAAAAATCTGGCCACCGCGTCATACCGTCCATAAAGCGCCTGCGGATCACGAATCCGCAGCACCGCCCAAACACACACCACCGAACCCAACAGATTCGCCATCAACATGTGCACAGGCTGAAACGCCGGCAATTCGCCGGGCAAATTCAGCGCACTCAACAACCCATGCACAAGCGCAAAACTCCACGGCGTGGCAAACGCTGCAGTGACGATCAAGTCATACCAGGCACTGCCGCGCACCACGTGGCGATACTGCGTTGAAGTCCACATCATCCATGCTCCAGAAATTCAGGGAGCAAGCACGGTAAAGCCTGGAGTATGCTCCAGGGTCAATAGCCCTTTTGAGAGTCGCCATGCGCATCGGTGAATTAGCCCTGGCCAGCGCCGTCAGCCGTGACACTCTGCGTTTCTACGAGCAGCGCGGGTTGATTGCGGCGCAGCGCAGTGCCAATGGTTACCGCGACTATCCGCCGGAGATGGTGCAACTGGTGCTGTACATCAAAACCGCGCAGCGCCTGGGATTTACCCTCGGCGAGATCGGTGACAGTGTCGCGGCGTTGTGGAACGCGCCCGATCCAGACAACGCCGTGGCGCAACTTCTGCGCGACAAACTGCAACTGATCGAAACGCGCATGAGCGAACTCGACGTACTGCGGCAAGAGCTGCAACTTCGGCTCGGTCAGGCCTGTCCATTGAATCCATGATCCTCATTCATCAAGGAAGCCCCTCATGTCTGCAAAAAACGCACTGATCATCGGCGCCTCCCGGGGCCTTGGCCTCGGTCTGGTGAAAACCCTGCTGGCTGATGGCTGGCAAGTCACCGCCACCGTGCGCAATCCTGCCAATGCCGATGCGCTTCAAGCATTAGGCAAGGTGCGGATCGAGAAGCTCGACATGGACGATCAGCAAGCGGTGATCGCCCTGAGCCAACAGCTCAAGGGCGAAACCTTCGACCTACTGTTCGTCAACGCTGGGGTCAAAGGCCCGGCCGATCAGACCCCGGGCGGCGCGACATTGGCCGAAGTCGGTCAGCTGTTCTTCACCAACGCCGTGGCACCGATCAATCTGGCCCAGCGTTTTGTCGGGCAGATTCGTGACGGCAGCGGCGTGCTGGCGTTCATGAGTTCCGGGCTCGGCAGCGTGACGGTGCCGGACGCGCCGGAGCTGGCGTTGTACAAAGCGAGCAAGGCTGCGCTGAATTCGATGACCAACAGTTTTATCACGCAATTGGGCGAGCAGAAGATGACCGTGTTGTCGCTGCATCCGGGTTGGGTGAAGACCGATATGGGCGGTGAAGGGGCTGACCTGGATGTGGAAACCAGCACCCGTGGGCTGGTTGATCAGGTGAATGCGTACACCGGCAAGGGCGGGCATCACTTCATCAATTACAAGGGCGAAACCATTCCCTGGTAAAAACCGGTTTATGAATTCCCGGCAACACCTGTAGGAGCCGAGCTTGCTCGCGAAAGCGTCCTGTCAGCCACTGCACCTTTGCCTGACACGGCCTCTTCGCGAGCAAGCTCGGCTCCTACAAGGACTGCGGTGTGGTCTGGTGAGTGGTCGGGTTGGGCTTGCTCGATGCAACAATTTGTTTGAAACTGCGCACCTCGTCCCCGCGGCGACCCTGGATCAGCAGACAGGGCATCACTGAGCTGGCAACCCTGAACCCAATTTTCAGAGGAGCCGGCAACATGCCCGCGACCCGTACCTGGTTAAAAAATCCCCTCGCTATTTTCACCTCCAACGAGCTCGATGCCCGTGGCGGTCTTGTCGTGCAAGACGGTGTCATCGTCGAAGTGCTGGCTGCCGGCCAACAGCCGTCGGCGCCGTGCAATGAAGTGTTCGATGCCCGCGAGCATGTGATCCTGCCTGGCCTGATCAACACTCACCATCACTTCTATCAAACCCTGACTCGCGCCTGGGCGCCGGTGGTCAATCAGCCGTTGTTCCCGTGGCTGAAAACCCTGTACCCGGTGTGGGCGCGTCTGACACCTGAGAAACTCGCGCTCGCCACCAAAGTCGCGTTGGCCGAGCTGCTGCTGTCCGGCTGCACCACCGCTGCCGACCATCACTACCTGTTCCCGGACGGTCTGGAAAACGCCATCGACGTGCAAGTCGAAACCGTGCGTGAACTGGGCATGCGCGCCATGCTCACTCGTGGTTCGATGAGCCTCGGCGAGAAGGACGGTGGCCTGCCGCCGCAGCAGACCGTGCAGGAAGGTCAGGTGATTCTCGACGACAGTCAGCGCCTGATTCACGAGTACCACGAACGCGGCGATGGCGCGCAGATCCAGATCGCGCTGGCACCGTGCTCGCCGTTCTCGGTGACCCCGGAAATCATGTCGGCCAGCGCCGAGCTGGCGAACAAGCTCGACGTGCGTCTGCACACGCACTTGGCCGAAACCCTCGATGAAGAAGATTTCTGCCTGCAGCGTTTCGGCCTGCGCACCGTCGATTATCTCGACAGCGTCGGCTGGCTCGGCCCGCGCACCTGGCTGGCCCACGGCATCCACTTCAACCCGGACGAAATCGCTCGCCTCGGTCAGGCGGGCACCGGCATTTGCCATTGCCCGAGTTCGAACATGCGTCTGGCCTCCGGCATCTGCCCGAGTATCGATCTGACTGACGCCGGTGCACTGTTTGGTCTGGGCGTCGATGGTTCGGCGTCTAACGATGCCTCGAACATGATTCTCGAAGCGCGTCAGGCGTTGTACATCCAGCGTCTGCGTTACGGCGCCGAGAAGATCACCCCGGAACGCGTGCTGGGCTGGGCGACCAAGGGTTCGGCGAGCTTGCTGGGCCGTACCGATATTGGTGAGATTGCCGTGGGCAAGCAGGCGGATCTGGCGTTGTTCAAGCTTGATGAGCTGCGCTTCTCCGGCAGCCATGATCCGATTTCGGCGCTGCTGTTGTGCGGCGCGGATCGTGCGGATCGGGTGATGATTGGTGGCAAGTGGCGCGTGGTCGATGGCCAGGTTGAGGGCCTTGACCTCAAAGGCCTGATCGCCGATCACAGCCAGGCGGCCCGCCAACTGATCGCCGGTACCTGATCCCCCTCCCCATATGATCGTTCCCACGCTCTGCGTGGGAATGCATCTCGGGACGCTCCGCGTCCCAGCAGCGGACGCAGAGCGTCCATGGCGGCATTCCCACGCGGAGCGTGGGAACGATCATCCGGCGCTAGAGGCCGAGCAGGGACAACATAATGAACGTCGCAAACAGCACAAAGTGCGTCATGCCTTCGATGGCATTGGTTTCGCCGTCATTGAGGTTGATCGCACTAACGATCAACGTCAGAAAAATCATCACCGTCTGCACCGGCGTCATCGCCATCTGAAACGGCTGGCCGGTATACAGCGCCATCGCCTCCATCACCGGCACCGTCAGAATCACCGTCGACAGTGACGCGCCCATCGCAATGTTCACCACCGACTGCATGCGGTTGGCCAATGCTGCGCGCAACGCGGTCAAAATCTCCGGTGCCGCAGAAATGGCCGCCACCAGAATCGCCGTGATCACCGGCGGCGCGCCCGTGCCTTCCAGGCCCAGATCGAGGGTCTTCGACATCACCTCGGCCAACGCGCCGATCACCACAATGCCAAACACCAGAATGCCGATCGACAGGCCGATGCTCGGTGCTTTCACCTGCGCGTCCTGTGGTTCTTTCTTGCGGCGTTTGTCCGGGTAGCTGTAACTGAAAAAGTAACTGTGCGGGCCGACCTGCATGCGCAGAAACAGCGCATACAGCACCACCATCGCACCGATGGTGAACGCCGAATAAATCTTCCAGTTGGCCTCGGGAATAAACTCCGGCACCACCATCGACACGCCCATGGCGGTAAGGATCATCACGCTGTAGCTGCGCGCGGAATCGTCGTTGTAGGACTGTTCGCCGTGTTTGATCCCGCCCATCAGCGCGGCGAGGCCGAGGATGCCGTTGATGTCGAGCATCACGGCGGAATAGATCGTGTCGCGCACCAACGTGGGCGACGCTTCGTTGCTCATCATGATCGCCAGAATCACCACTTCGACCAGCACGGCCGCGAGCGTGAGGATCATCGTGCCGTAAGGGTCGCCGACCTTTTCCGCGAGCAATTCGGCGTGATGGGCGACGCGCATCGAGGCGGCGACGATGAAGGCGATCAGTACCAGGCCGGCAGTCAGCGCGACGATCTGGCCGCTGTGCAGCATCCAGTGTTCCAACGGATAGGCGACGCACGCGGCGATGACGGCCAGTAGCAGAAAACTTTCTTGCTTGAGGATGGTGAGCATGGACGGGCCTTTTACCGAAGAGTGCGAATGAGCTACTGACTGCGGAGCGGCGCTAACGTTTCGTTACACATTAGCGCACCAACTGATAGCGGTACTTTGCCCGGTGCACTTTTATTGGCCTTGAGGGCGCTATCGCGAGCAGGCTCACTCCTACAGGGGAACGCATTCCAAATGTAGGAGTGAGCCTGCTCGCGATGGCCGTTACGCGGTTTCGGAAAGTTTGTTGTCCTGTTGGTCAGCAATTTGCATTGGCCCTGACCACACACAACAAAATGGAGTTCGAATTCATGCAAATACGTCCGCTGCACAAACTGCTGTGCGCCGCCCTCGGTCTGGGGATCAGTCTGAGCGCCAGCGCTGCCGATCCGCTCAAGGTCGGTTTCGTCTACATCGGCCCGATCGGTGACCACGGCTGGACGTATCAGCATGAGCAGGGGCGCAAGGCACTCGCGGAGAAATTCGGCAATCAGATCACCACCAACTACGTGGAAAACGTCGCCGAAGGCGCCGACGCCGAGCGGGTGATCCGCAACATGGCCAAGGACAAATACGATCTGATCTTCACCACCTCGTTCGGCTACATGAACCCGACGCTGAAAGTCGCCAAGCAGTTTCCCAAGGTGACCTTCGAACACGCCACCGGCTACAAACAGGACAAGAACCTCGGCACCTATTTGGCGCGCACCTATGAAGGTCGCTACGTCGGCGGCTTCCTCGCGGCGAAGATGACCAAGACCAAAAAAATCGGTTACGTCGCTTCGTTTCCGATCCCCGAAGTGATCCGCGACATCAACTCGATTCAACTGGCGCTGAACAAATACAACCCGGGCACCGAGATCAAAGTGGTGTGGGTCAACTCGTGGTTCGATCCGGGCAAAGAGGCCGACGCGGCCAACGCGCTGATCGATCAGGGCGTCGATGTGGTGTTCCAGCACACCGACAGCCCTGCGCCGATTCAAGCCGCCGAACGTCGTGGCGTTTACGCGGTGGGTTATGCCTCGGACATGGCGCACTTCGGCCCGAAAGCGGTGCTGACCTCGATCGTCAACGACTGGGCGCCGCACTATATTCAGGCGACGCAAAGCGTGATCGACCACACCTGGAAATCCCAGGATTACTGGGGCGGGTTGAAGGAAGGCACGATTGAACTGCCGATCAGCGATCTGGTGCCGGCACCGGTGAAAGCCGAGGCCGAGCAGATCATTGCCGACATCAAGAGCGGTGCGTTGCAGCCGTTTACCGGGCCGATCAAGGATCAGGCCGGGGTCGAGAAAATCCCAGCGGGCGTGAGTGCGACGAATGCGGAACTGGCGTCGATGAACTACTACGTTGAAGGCATGAAGGCCGAGATGCCGAAGTAACCCACCTGACCTAGATCGTTCCCACGCTCTGCGTGGGAATGCCGCCCGAGACGCTCCGCGTCCCTGCCAAAAGCGGACGCAGAGCGTCCATTGAGGCATTCCCATGCGGAGCGTGGGAACGATCTCCCGTACTTTTCAAGGATTGTGTATGGATCAGCTTCCGATCATCGACATCAGCCCGCTCTATTCCGACGACGAAAACGCCTGGCCTGCGGTGGCCGAGCAGATCGACCTGGCCTGCCGCGAATGGGGCTTTTTCTACATCAAGGGCCATCCGATTTCAGCGCAGCGCATCGACACGGTGCTTGATCAGACTCAGCGTTTCTTCGCCCTGCCTACCGCAGAAAAACTCAAGATCGACATCACCCAGACCCGCCACCATCGCGGTTACGGCGCCATCGCCACCGAACAACTCGACCCGAGCAAACCAAGCGACCTCAAAGAAACCTTCGACATGGGCCTGCACTTGCCGGCCGAGCATCCCGACGTGCTCGCCGAAAAACCATTGCGCGGCCCTAACCGCCATCCATCACAACCGGGTTGGGAAGCGCTGATGGAGCAGCATTACCTCGACATGCAAGCCCTCGCGCAAACCCTGCTGCGCGCTATGACTATCGCGCTGAACATCGAACGCGACTTTTTCGACCGCCGCTTCATTGATCCGGTCAGCGTGCTGCGCATGATCCACTACCCACCGCGCCACACCGCAAGCTCCGCCGAGCAGCAAGGCGCCGGTGCGCACACCGATTACGGCTGCATCACCCTGCTCTATCAGGACAGCGCCGGTGGCTTGCAAGTGAAAAACGTCAAAGGCGAATGGATCGACGCGCCACCGATTGACGGCACGTTCGTGGTCAATCTCGGCGACATGATGGCGCGCTGGAGCAATGATCGTTATCGCTCGACCCCGCACCGGGTGATCAGCCCGCTCGGCGTTGACCGTTACTCGATGCCGTTCTTCGCCGAGCCGCACCCGGACACACGCATCGAATGCCTGCCCGGTTGTCAGGACGCACAGCATCCGGCGAAATATCCGACGACCACTTGCGCCGAATTCCTGCTGTCACGCTTCGCCGATACCTACGCTTATCGCCGCGAGCAGGAAGCCGTTTGATGGATCGCTTGGTCAGGTTTTGCCAATTGTTTCGGCGAGCATCTGTAGAATGCCGTCATTGCACCTGATGAGAAAAGAATATGTACGACTGGCTCAACGCCTTGCCCAAGGCTGAACTGCACCTGCACCTGGAAGGCTCGCTGGAGCCCGAGCTGCTGTTCGCCCTGGCCGAGCGCAACAAGATCGCCCTGCCGTGGAACGACGTGGAAACCCTGCGCAAGGCTTACGCCTTCAACAACCTGCAAGAATTCCTCGACCTGTATTACCAGGGCGCTGATGTACTGCGCACTTCGCAGGATTTCTACGACCTGACCTGGGCGTACCTCTTGCGCAGCAAGGCGCAGAACGTGATTCACACCGAACCGTTCTTCGACCCGCAGACCCACACCGACCGGGGCATCCCGTTTGAAGTGGTGCTCAACGGCATCGCCGCCGCATTGAAGGATGGCGAGCAGCAACTGGGCATCACCAGCGGTCTGATCCTCAGCTTCCTGCGTCACTTGAGCGAAGAAGAAGCCGAGAAAACTCTTGATCAGGCGCTGCCGTTCCGTGATGCGTTTGTCGCTGTCGGCCTCGACAGTTCCGAGATGGGCCACCCGCCGAGCAAGTTTCAGCGCGTGTTCGATCGTGCCCGTCACGAAGGCTTCCTGACCGTTGCCCACGCTGGCGAAGAAGGCCCACCAGAGTACATCTGGGAAGCCATCGATCTGCTGAAAATCCAGCGCATCGACCATGGCGTACGCGCCATCGAAGACGAGCGCCTGATGCAGCGGATCATCGACGAGCAAATCCCGCTGACCGTGTGCCCGTTGTCGAACACCAAGCTTTGCGTGTTTGATCACATGTCGCAGCACAACATTCTCGACATGCTCGAGCGTGGCGTGAAGGTCACGGTGAACTCCGATGACCCGGCGTATTTCGGTGGTTATGTGACCGAGAACTTCTACGCGCTGCATGAGCATTTGGGCATGACCCAGGATCAGGCCAAGCGTTTGGCGCAGAACAGCCTGGATGCGCGCCTGGTAAAACAGTAAGCAGCAGCGCATGACCCTTGTAGGAGTGAGCCTGCTCGCGATGGCGGAGTGTCAGACACAGATGTGTAGCTGACAGAACGCAATCGCGAGCAGGCTCACTCCTACATTGGATCGGTGTTAGCCGTTGGATTGGGTTTCGGTCAGCTCTTCGAGGGTTTTACCGCGCGTCTCCATCCCGAACAACCACACCACCCCCGCCGCAATCGCGAAGCACGCCGCACCCAGCGCGAACACCCCGCCCTGCCCGGTAATCGGAAACACCAGCCCGGTCACCAATGGCCCGAGCAACGATCCCACACGGCCAATCGCCGAGGCGAAGCCCGAACCGGTCGCCCGCGCCGACGTCGGATAAAGCTCCGGCGTGTAGGTGTAGAGCACCGCCCACATACCGAACAGGAAAAACTGCATCAACAACCCGGTGCCGATCAGCAGCGCCACGTTGCCGCCAAACACCGCGCTCTGCCCATACAAAAACGCCATCACCCCGCCGCCGAGCAGCGTAACGATGCACACCGGTTTACGCCCCCAGCGCTCGACCAGCCACGCCGCCATCAGAAACCCGGGAATCCCGCCCAACGAAATCAGCACCGTGTAATACACCGACTGCGTCACGGCAAAACCCGACTGTTGCAGCAACGCACTCAGCCACGACGTCAGTCCATAAAACCCCAGCAGCGCGAAAAACCACAGACTCCAGATCATCGTCGTGCGCTGGCGATACTGCGGCGACCAGATTTGCTTGAGCGCCGAGAAGAAGTTGCCCGGTGGCGTCACGGTGCGCGGCAAACGAATCGGTTCCGGCAGCGCCGCACCGCCGAGGG
Source organism: Pseudomonas sp. PS01303 (assembly GCF_029959385.1). Taxonomy (NCBI): domain Bacteria; kingdom Pseudomonadati; phylum Pseudomonadota; class Gammaproteobacteria; order Pseudomonadales; family Pseudomonadaceae; genus Pseudomonas; species Pseudomonas sp. PS01303. The sequence goes on along the minus strand of NZ_JASCPK010000038.1, from coordinate 21,596 downwards.
AGGATCGCACCCGCGCTTCGATGCCGTTCAACACCTTGTCCGCCGCTTCATCATGTCCAGCCTGTTCCAGCCAGCGCGGCGACTCGGGAATAAAAAAACGAATGGCCAACACAAACACCGCCGGTATCGCCAACACCAGAAAGATGTCGCGCCAGCCAATCAACGGCAGCAGGAAGTACGAGAGCACGCCCGCCGCAACAAAACCCAGTGGCCAGAAGCCGTCCATCAAGGCGATATAACGCCCGCGCCGCTGTGCCGGAATCAGCTCCGACAGCATCGACTGCGCGATAGGAAACTCCATGCCCATGCCGATTCCCAACAGGATGCGGAACAGCGTCAGCGCCTCGACCGTTTGCGCCGTCGAGCACAGATAACTGGCCACGCCCCACAAGACGATGCTCCACTGGAACACCGGTTTGCGCCCGAAACGATCGGCGAGCATGCCCGACAACGACGCGCCCAGCACCATGCCGAAAAAGCTCGAACTGGCGAGCAACCCGGCCTGCGCACTGCTCAGTCCGAACTCGGCCTTAATCGAGCCGAGCAAAAACGTCATCATCGCCAGATCCATCGAATCGAAGAAAAACGCCAAGGCAATGATGATGAAAATGATCCGGTGATAACCGCTGATCGGCAGGCGTTCCAGCCGCTCTGCCGCACTGAAGTGTCGAGTGTCCATGCCGCCTCCACCATCCGAAAAGTCCCCGGATCGAGTGTGCGTGATCGCGTTCAGGCGTTCGTGCTGGATGCGACCTGTTCGCAGCCGTGGGCGACGCGGCGACTGCTCTACAACGCCATTTCCAGCTCGGTTTCCCTGGCGAAGCGATGGATTTCGCGCTGGCCGGTGGCGGTCAATTGCAAGGCGCGGGAGTCGTGGGGCAAGGTCAGCCAGCCGGATTGCATGAACAACTGCAACAGCGCCGCGCCGAGGGTGCCGCCCATGTGCGGACGTCTTTCGCTCCAGTCCGGGCAGGCGCAGGCGACTTGCACGTTGCGATGGGCCAGCGCCTGAATGAACACCCCGCGCTTGGCCAGTTGTGTCGAACCTTTGTGCGTGACCACCACGCGCTGTTCGATCTGCTCGATCCAGCCGGCATCAAGCAAACGTTGATACAAATCGGCAGCGAGCGTGCCGCCGAGGTGGTCGTCGCAGAAACGTGCGCGCAGCAGTGAAGACGGCGCCGTCTGCGGTTTGGCAATCGGCGTTGCGCGTTTGAACACGGCGGGAATGTCGCGGGGTGCGCTGGCGATGGTGGCGCTGGCCAGGGCTTCGATTGCCGCGCCGACCTCGGGCGCCGACAGACGGAAAAAGCGCTTGCGCCCACGCACTTCGACTTTCAACAGGCCGCCAGTGGAGAGTCGCGCCAGATGAGCGCTGGCCGAGGACGGCGATAACCCCGCCAGCAACGCCAGCTCTTCGGTTTGCCGCGCCGAGCCATCCATCAAGGCCCACATCATCGCACTGCGCTTGGGGTCAGCCAGCAACGTGGCGATCTGGCTGATGCAAGGTGCATGTTCCATATATTCACTCCCTGTTGAATCGTATCGTCTACTGCTCGCAGACATCTTGACCACTAATGAGTCGTCGGCCAAGACGCGAAATACGCCATGTACCGGGGCCATGCTGGCCACTGACGCAATCTGCCTGGGCACTGAATCAGTCGCCGTTGCGCGCCCGTCACCCGTTCCCGGCGACGGGCGGTGAAGGTCTGTGGATCGGGGTGTCGGTACGGCATGAGGCGGCCGCTAGTATAAGCGGGTTACAGGCTGCGTCCCGCGCCGGGGCCTGCACGGGTGGTGATTGTTGCTGAGAGAAATTTCTCTATTTACCTGCGACTAATGATCAACTTTCGAGAAAGCGGGAAATTGACTACTCAATTCAGCGCATCGGCTGGCGAGCATTTCCCTCAGAAGGTTCACTGGCTTACTCAATTGAGCGCGATGTGCGCACAACAAATTCAGCGGAGCGCGCTCACATAACAGCTCCGGAAGCAGTACTTTGAGGCGTCCGGCGAGGATATCGGCGCCGACGTCGAGCCAGGATTTGTAGGCGATGCCTGCGCCGGCCACTGCCCACAGGCGCACGACATCGGCGTCGTCACTGAAACGGTCGCCACTGACCGTCAGCCCGACTTCGCGCTTGCCGTCGTGAAAACTCCAGTGGTCGTGAACCCGGCTGCCGAGCATGTACAGCAGGCAATTGTGTTGCGCCAGTTGTTCGAGCTGACGCGGTTCGCCGTGTCGGGCCAGGTACGCCGGGGAGGCGCAGAGTACGCGACGGTTGTGCGGGGCGATCGGCATGGCGACCAGACTGGAATCTTCCGGCTCGCCATAGCGCAAGGCGATGTCCACGGGTTGACGGAACAGGTCGGCGATGCGATCGCCAAGCAGCAGGCGCACAGTCAGCTTCGGATGCTCGCGCTGAAACTCATCCAGCCACGGCAGCAACATATTGCGACCGAAATCCGAGGGTGCCGATAACTGCAAGATCCCGCTGACCTGATCCTGCCCGCTGGCCAGCAAGCGCCGACCTTCATCGAGGTTGCTCAACGCCGCCCGCGCATATTCAAGAAAACCCTCGCCCTCGGCGGTCAGGCGCAAACTGCGGGTCGAACGCGCCAGCAAACGTGCGCCGAGTTGCTGTTCGATGCGCTTCAACGCCGCGCTGGCCACGGCGGCGGACATGTCCATCACCCGCGCTGCCGCCGACAGGCTGCCCAGATCCGCCGCCCGGACAAACAACTGCAAGTCATCGAAACGCAGCATTCCCAGCTCCGATTATCAAAAAAATATTGAAAGAGACTGCTGTTTTAGCCGGTTTTATCCCGCAGAGAAATAGCTAATCATCCGCTCATCGAATTCATCCCGCTTCTCTGGAGCCGCGCATGTCCCAGCCATTCACCGCCATCGCTACCCTGATCGCCAAACCCGGCCAGCAGGACGCCCTCGAACAAGCCCTGCGCGCCTTGGTTGAACCGAGCCGCGCCGAAGTCGGTTGCAGCCAGTACGACTTGCACCGCGACCTCGCCGACCCACAGGTTTTCTACGTGATCGAACATTGGGCCAGCGAGGAAATCCTCCAGGCGCACAACGCCAGCGCGCATTTCCTCAATTTTCAGGCCACGGCCGGGCAGACCATCGAACACTTCGAACTCAAGCGCCTCGGCGCGATTGCCTGATTCCTTCTTCTATTACCTGTACGGAGCCACTCATGAAAGCCATCGCCTATTACGCGTCCCTGCCGATCAGCGACGCCAAATCCCTGCAAGACATCGAACTGCCAGAACCGGTCGCCGGCCCGCGCGACCTGCTGGTTGAAGTCAAAGCCATCTCGGTCAACCCGGTGGACACCAAAGTGCGACAGAACGTGGCGCCGGAAAACGGCGCGGCGAAAGTGCTGGGCTGGGACGTCGCCGGTGTGGTCAAGGCTGTCGGCAGCGACGTGACGCTGTTCAAGGCTGGCGACAAGGTTTTCTACGCAGGTTCGATTGCCCGCGCTGGCGGCAACAGTGAACTGCACACAGTAGATGAGCGCATCGTCGGTCATATGCCGAAATCCCTCGGTTTCGCCGAAGCCGCTGCGTTGCCGCTGACCGCGATCACCGCGTGGGAATTGCTCTTCGAACGTCTGCAAATCCGCGAAGGCAAAACCGATGAAGGCCATAGCCTGCTGATCGTTGGCGCGGCCGGCGGTGTCGGTTCGATCCTCACTCAGTTGGCCAAGCAACTGACGGGGCTGAAAGTGATCGGCACTGCTTCTCGCCAGCAGACCAGCGATTGGGTGAAAGAACTGGGCGCCGATCTGGTGATCGATCACAGCAAGCCGTTGAGCGAAGAACTGAAACGCGCCGGGATCGACAACGTCACTCACGTCGCCAGCCTGACCCAGACCGATCAGCATCTGGATCAATTGGTCGAGGCACTGGCGCCGCAAGGCAAACTGGCGCTGATCGACGATCCGAAGTCGCTCGACGTGAGCAAGCTCAAGCGCAAGAGCCTGTCGCTGCACTGGGAGTTCATGTACACCCGCTCGCTGTTCGAAACGCCGGACATGATCGAGCAGCACAAACTGCTCAATCGTGTGGCTGAGCTGATTGATGCCGGGACGTTGAAGACCACGGTGGGTGAGCACTTCGGTGTGATTAATGCGGCCAATCTGCGTCGGGCGCATGAGTTGCTGGAAAGCGGTAAGGCCAAGGGGAAAATTGTTTTAGAAAGTTTCTAAAGTCAAAAGATCGCAGCCTTCGGCAGCTCCTACAGTGGCTGGCGGGGGCTGCTCGCCCCTTTTTTGCCGTCAGTCAGATGGCTGACCCTTGTCACAATTGCGATGGTATTCAGGACTACAATCGAAGCCTCTGCGGTACATCTTTTACGCAAAGGAGGTCAGCAATGAAGATCCTGATAAAAGAAGTGGCAAAGTCTCAATGGCAGGTTCGTCTCGACCAGCACGCCGTGACATTCCGCAGTGAAGCCGAAGCCCTGGCCTTCACCCGCACCCTCGAAGCGCGAATATTCGCGCCCCATCAGATTCCCGACCGCAGCCAGCAGCGCGCCGCCGGCTGAGTGTTTCAGACCTCGGCTTGAGCCTGCGCCAGCGCCCGGGCGTTTTGCAGACGCCGGGTCAGCATCGCGACGCACACCACCAGCAAACCGCAAACGCTGATGACAATCGCCATCGGCACGGCGGTGCCGTCGTGCAACACACCGACCAGAGCCGAAGCCCCGGCGGCGACGCTGAATTGCATGCAACCGAGCAACGCCGACGCACTGCCGGCGCGCCCGCCCTGCCCGTTCATGGCGCAAGCGGCGGCGTTGGGGCTGATGCAGCCGAGGCTCGACACGCAGATAAACAATGGAATCAACAGTGGCCACAGCGATTCGGTGTGCAAGGCGCTGACCGCCAATAACGTCAGGCCCGCTGCCAGATAAACCCAGACTGCACGCGCCAGCAGGAACGCCGGGCCACGCTTGGCCAACAGCCGCGCGTTGACCTGCGCTACCAGAATGAAGCCCGCCGCGTTGGTGCCGAACAGCCAGCCGAAATGCTCGGCGGGCACGCCATACAGTTTGATAAAGATGAATGGCGAACCGGCGATGTAGGCGAACATCCCGGCGATGGCGATGCCGCCGGTCAGCGCGTGGCCGAGGTAAACGCGATCACTCAGCAGGCGTGCGTACTGGCGAAAGGCACCGGACAACGGTTGGCGCGGCATGCTCGCTGGCATGCTTTCCGGCAGACCGAGCGCGACCGCGAGACCGGCCAGGGCACTGAAACCGGTCAGCACCAGAAAGATCGACTGCCAACCGGTGGTGTTGACCAGTAGACCGCCGAGCATCGGCGCCAGAATCGGTGCCAGACCCATCACCAGCATCAGCTGCGAAAACACCTTCGCCGAGCCGACGGCGTCGCATTTGTCGCTGACCACGGCGCGGGAAATCACCATGCCCGCACAGCCGCCCAACGCCTGCACGAAGCGCGCGCCGATCAGCCATTCGAGGTTCGGCGCGTAGGCGCAGGCCAGTGAAGCGAGGGTAAACAGGGTCAGCCCGACGAGCAGCGGAATGCGCCGACCAAAGCGATCCGCCACCGGGCCGTAGGCCAACTGGCCGAGGGACAAACCGGCGAAATAGGCGGCCAGGGTCATCTGCACGTGCTTCTCGTCGGTGGCGAACGCCAGCGCCATCGCGGGAAATGCAGGTAAATAAAAGTCGATCGCCAAGGGCCCGAAGGCGGTCAAGGCACCGAGAATCAAAATGGTACGGAAGTTCATCAGGCATCCAGTCAGGCAAGTCGGCAGCCCGACAGTCTAGCTGCGGCTGGACGCCTTGAACATTCCGATAGCTCGCTAACTATAAAAACGGCAAAAGATCGCAGCCTTCGGCAGCTCCTACATGAATGCGTCCCCTGTAGGAGCCGATCTTTTTGTTTCTAGGCGAGTTTGACGGCGTAGCCCTCTTCGCTGATGACCTCGATCACCTGCTCGGCACTCAGCGCACTTTCAACGCCCACTTCTTTCGCCGCCAGATCGACGCGCACGCTGGCCGCCGGGTCTTTGGCCTGCACGGCGTTGGTGATGGCTTTGACGCAGTGACCGCAGGACATGCCTTGAACGTTGAACACTTGCATGGAATGACTCCTTTGAGTGAGGTTGCCGGCAGTGTCGAGCTTGCCATGATGGCAAGGTCAAGTTCTGCAATCATCTGCCGGGCTGGCAATCGGCGCCGCGCTCGGCCAAGCTGCGTGCATCAATGACTTAAATTCAGGAGATTCAGCCATGCGCTGGTCAGCTTTCAGCCTGTTTGGCTTGCTCAGCCTCTTTGCCGCCGTCCCTCAAGTGCAAGCCGCCGGGGAGGATTACGCGGTGCTGATCATCTCCCGCGAGCGTCTGGAAGTGTCGACCTCCTGCGAGATTGGCGTGTATATCCAGGATCAGCTCTCGGCGCGGCTGCTGCAGGAGCAAAGTATTTCCTTCAACCTGCCGCCGGGCACCGTGTCGCTGCGCTTGAAGTTGCTGCCGGGGCAAGTCGCCGGTTGCAATCCGGGCATGCTTGCGCCGGGTTCGCAGGAGATCAAACTGCGTGCCGGGGATGTGCTGAAGTATCGCTTGGCGATGAATTCCGAAGGCGTCTACCTGAAACGCGCCGATCTCGAATACTGATTTATGCGCGTGATCGTTCCCACGCTCCGCGTGGGAACGATCACGGTAGGAAGATTGGCGCTTGACCTTGCCCGCATGGCAAGGTTGATCCTTGTAGGCATCTACTACAGGGAGTACGACCGATGTCCGATTCCATCACTTTCGATCTGCCGATTGCCGGCATGACCTGCGCCAGTTGCGCCGGGCGTGTCGAGCGGGCTTTGAATAAAGTCAGCGGCGCCAGTGCCGTCAGCGTCAACCTCGCCACCGAGCAGGCCCGTGTGCAGGCGCCGGGCGACAGCCTTGCGGCCTTGATGGAAGCGGTCGAACGCGCCGGTTACAGCGTCCCGCAGCAAACTCTCGAACTGAATATCGAAGGCATGACCTGCGCTTCCTGCGTCGGTCGCGTCGAGCGCGCCCTGAACAAAGTCCCCGGCGTGAAAGGCGTCAGCGTCAACCTGGCCAACGAACGTGCGCACCTCGAATTGCTCGGTCACGTCGACTCACAGACGCTGCTCGACGCCGTGAGCAAGGCCGGCTACTCGGCCAGCGTCTGGCAAGCCGAACACCCGCAAACCGATAACCAACAACAGAAGCTCAAGCACGAACGCTGGGCGCTGATCTGCGCGATCGCCCTCGCCTTGCCGCTGGTGGCGCCGATGTTGCTGCAACCGTTCGGCATTCACTGGATGCTCCCGGCCTGGGCGCAATTCGTCCTCGCCACGCCGGTGCAGTTCATCTTCGGTGCGCGTTTCTACGTCGCTGCATGGAAAGCCGTGCGCGCCGGCGCCGGCAACATGGACTTGCTCGTCGCCCTCGGCACCAGCGCCGGTTACGGCTTGAGTCTCTACGAATGGGCGACCGCTGCCGGGCGCATGCCGCATCTGTATTTCGAAGCGTCGGCGGTGGTGATTGCCTTGGTGCTGCTCGGCAAATACCTCGAGAGCCGCGCCAAACGCCAGACCGCCAGCGCCATCCGCGCCCTCGAAGCCTTGCGGCCGGAACGGGCGATTCAAGTGCTCGACGGCCGCGAACAAGATGTCGCCATCAGCGCCCTGCGCCTCAATGATCTGGTGCTGGTCAAACCCGGCGAACGCTTCCCGGTCGATGGCGAAGTCATCGAGGGCCAGAGCCACGCCGACGAAGCGCTGATCAGCGGCGAGAGCCTGCCCGTGCCGAAACAACCGGGCGACAAAGTCACCGGCGGCGCAATCAACGGTGAAGGTCGCTTGTTGGTGCGCACTCAGGCGCTCGGCGCCGAGACTGTGCTGGCGCGGATCATTCGTCTGGTCGAGGATGCTCAAGCGGCGAAAGCACCGATCCAGAAACTGGTGGATAAGGTCAGTCAGATTTTCGTGCCGACCGTGTTGCTGATTGCTTTGGCCACGTTGATGGGCTGGTGGCTGTATGGCGCGCCGCTGGAAACTGCGCTGATCAACGCGGTCGCCGTTTTGGTCATCGCCTGCCCGTGTGCCCTCGGCCTCGCCACCCCGACCGCGATCATGGCCGGCACCGGCGTGGCCGCGCGTCACGGCATTCTGATCAAGGACGCCGAAGCGCTGGAACGTGCCCATGAAGTCAGCACTGTGGTCTTCGACAAGACCGGAACGCTGACCTCAGGCACGCCGCGTATCGCCCATTTCAGCGCGGTAGATGGTGACGAAAATACGCTGCTGACACTGGCCGGCGCCCTGCAACGCGGCAGTGAACACCCGCTGGCCAAAGCTGTGCTCGACGCCGCTGCTGAACGCAATCTGCAGGTGCCGGATGTCAGCGACAGCCAGTCGCTGACCGGTCGCGGCATCGCCGGCAGTCTCGATGGCCGCCGTCTGGCCTTGGGCAATCGGCGCATGCTCGACGAAAGTGGTTTGAGCGCCGGCAACCTGAGCGAATCCGCCCAAGCCTGGGAAGCCGAAGGTCGCACGTTGTCGTGGTTGATCGAACAAAGTCCGGAACCGAAAGTGCTCGGATTGTTCGCCCTCGGTGACACCTTGAAACCCGGCGCACTGGAAGCCGTGCAGCAACTCGCCGCACGAGATATCCACAGCCATCTGCTGACCGGCGACAACCGTGGCAGCGCTCGCGTGGTCGCCGAAGCGCTGGGCATCAGCAGCGTTCACGCCGAAGTGCTGCCCGCCGACAAAGCCGCCACCGTCGCCGAGCTGAAAAAAACCGGCGTGGTCGCGATGGTCGGCGACGGCATCAACGACGCCCCGGCCCTCGCCGCTGCCGACATCGGCATCGCCATGGGCGGTGGCACTGACGTCGCCATGCACGCGGCGGGTATCACCCTGATGCGCGGCGATCCACGGTTGGTGCCGGCGGCGCTGGAAATCAGCCGCAAGACCTACGCGAAAATTCGTCAGAACCTGTTCTGGGCCTTCGTCTACAACCTGATCGGCATTCCACTAGCGGCGTTCGGCTTCCTCAACCCGGTGCTGGCCGGGGCGGCGATGGCGCTGTCCAGCGTCAGCGTGGTGAGCAATGCGCTACTGTTGAAAACCTGGAAACCCAAGGATCTGGAGGAGCACCGATGAACATCGGTCAAGCGGCCAAACACAGTGGCCTGAGCGCGAAAATGATCCGCTACTACGAGTCGATTGGCCTGCTCAAAGCGGCGCATCGCACCGACAGCGGTTACCGGGTCTACGGTGACGATGACCTGCACACGTTGGCGTTTATCAAGCGCTCGCGGGACTTAGGCTTTTCACTGGAAGAGGTCGGCAAACTGCTGACACTCTGGCAGGATCGCCAACGCGCCAGCGCCGATGTGAAGGCGTTGGCGCGTCAGCACATCGACGAGCTGAATCAGAAGATCCGCGAACTCGGCGAGTTGCGCGACACCCTGCAAGACCTGGTCGAACACTGCAATGGCGACCACCGCCCCGACTGCCCGATCCTCAAGGAGCTGGCGTCGGGCTGCTGCGCGCAACCCGCGCGCGTTTGAGCGCCAACAGTTTCACCGTGAGCAATGTGCAAAGCGGAATGCCGTGGAACAACATGACCACGGCACCCGGCGTCCACCACGCGTAGAACGGCGCAGCGATGAGCATGCCGATGCCGAAACCGGTCATTTGCAGCAGGGTCAGCACGCTGAAAATTGGCAGGCGCAAGTGCTCGGGCTCGCGTTGCAGACGGGACATCAGGCCGACTTCGGAAAAGCCATCGCCCAGCCCCGCCGGCAATGAAAACAGCAGCAATCCGTAGAGGCTGTGCTGCTGGAACATCAGGATGAAACCGCAAGACATCAGCGCCACACCGAAGAAAAACCGCCGCTCCAGATGGATGTTGTCCGAGCCTTTGAGGCGACTGGCGATACGCGCGCCGAGCAGTTTGCCGCTGGCCCACACAGCGAGCATCAGGCCCAGCGTGGTGCTCGCCGACTCGGGCGTGAGCAGTTTCGAGATAATCGGGAAACCGACATTGTGCGCGGCGCTGCCCAGAGTGTCGGCCATCGTCACCGTGAGCATCGCGGCAATCACCGGCGCACTGCGCAAACCGTGCTTGAGCGCTGACCATTCGCCGCGTTCGGGTTCCTCGTTGTCCGTCGGCGCGTTGAAGCGCAACGGTACGATCAACAGCGCCGCGAGCAGATAGGTCACGGCATTCAGGGCGAATACCGTTTCAAATCCGAATGCAGCTACCAGCAAACCCGATACGAGACTGCCGCCGACCATCGCTGCTGATGAGGCGGAGGTGATCCAGGCGTTGGCTTTGAGCAGTTGATGGGCGGGGATCAAACGCGGCAGCTGACTGTTGAGGCCGATGGCGAACATCGAATTTCCCAGGCCGAGGCCGAAGGCAATGAGCGGCAATAACCAGACCTGTTGGCTGACCGGTACGATCAACAGCAAACCGAGCACGCTGGCGCGCAACAGGTCGAAGGCAATCAGCGGCGCGCGGCCACTCCAGCGTCGGTAAAACGCAGTGCCGATGAGGCTGGCAAAAATCCCGCCACCGACGCGACTGGCGAGGAAGATACCGACGCTCATGGCGCTGTTGCTGAGCAGGTAGACGTAGGTGGCCAGCGCGACCATGTTGAGGAATGCGCCGAAATCGGAGATAAGCCGGGCGGTGATGATCAGTTGGGTGTTGCGGGACGTGGTCACATTCAATCCTTGAGTGTGGTTGGAGCGGTGGACAGTAGACGCGAATTTGCGCTGATCCGAAAGAGGCCCTCACCCTAACCCTCTCCCAAAGGAAGAGGGGACTGATACAGGGATGCTCATGATCTACATCGACCTGAACGTGCTGTACCGAATCCATAATCGACCCGGTATTTCAGGTCGATGTATAACGCCAGACACCGCGGTCGGCCCCCTCTCCCTCCGGGAGAGGGCTGGGGTGAGGGTGCTTTTCGAAACAAAACAAAAAACCCGGCCGAAGCCGGGTTTCTGTTCAAACGATCACTGCATCCACGGAGGTGGCGGTGGTTCTTCTGATTTGCCCTTAGGCTCGTCATCCGCCGCGCGGATCGCTTGCTTGCGCTCTTCATCAAGCCGCGCCGCTTCGATCTCGCGGATAACCCCGCCGACATCGGCCAGCTCTTCCGGCTCGTCGAACTCACCGGTCAACACACTGTTCGGGTGCAAGGTGCCGGCTTCGTACAACGCCCACATTTCTTTCGCGTACTTGGTCTTCTTCAACTCCGGCGCAAAGCGACCGAAGTACGAAGCCATGTTGCCAACGTCACGTTCAAGCATGCTGAACGCGTGGTTGTTGCCGGCAGCATCGACCGCTTGTGGCAGGTCGATGATCACCGGGCCGGTCGGTGTCAGCAGCACGTTGAACTCGGAAAGGTCACCGTGCACCAGACCGGTACACAACATCAGCACGATCTGCGAAATCAGGAACGCGTGATATTCACGGGCCTGATCGGCTTCCAGTACCACGTCATTAAGACGCGGTGCTGCATCGCCGTATTCATCGGCCACCAGTTCCATCAGCAGCACGCCTTCGAGGAAGTCGAACGGCTTGGGCACGCGCACACCGGCGCCAGCCAGACGGAACAGCGCCGCCACTTCGGCGTTCTGCCAGGCGTCTTCGGTCTCTTTGCGACCGAATTTCGAGCCCTTGGCCATCGCGCGCGCCTGACGGCTGTTACGCACCTTGCGGCCTTCCTGATACTCGGCTGCCTGGCGGAAACTACGTTTGTTTGCCTCCTTGTAGACCTTGGCGCAACGTAACTCGTTGCCGCAGCGCACCACATAAACAGCTGCTTCTTTACCACTCATGAGTGGTCGCAGCACCTCGTCAACCAGACCGTCTTCGATCAGCGGTTCAATGCGTTTTGGAGTCTTCATCAGCTTTTATTGTGGGTCCTTTATTACCAAACACGCGAATGTCACTCGTTATACGGCAATCCTCGCAGTACGGGGAGGGGTTGCCGACCTGTGAACGTTGTCGATGCACACACTGTGCCGGATTATTCAGGGCCAACCTGCGTAGACCGCAGCGAATCATAGCTGACAGCGTGGTACTTGTTGGTATCGGCCGGTGAGGGCATTTGCGACAGAATCTGACATTTGTGGTTTCGCCTTTTTACCCTCACCCCAGCCCTCTCCCGGAGGGAGAGGGAGCCGACCGAGTTGTCTGGCGTTATACATCGACCTGGAATACCGCGTCGATTATGGATTGGGCAAACTGAAACATATGGATTCGGGCTAACTGAATGACCGGGTAGATTTTGGATACGGTGCAGCACTATCAGGTCGGCGTACCTCGCAAGCATCCCCCAATCAGTCCCCTCTCCCTCCGGGAGAGGGCTAGGGTGAGGGGCTCTTCTAGCGTTCGATGATCGCGGTAACACCTTGCCCGCCAGCAGCACAAATCGAAATCAGACCTCGCCCCTTGCCCGCCGCCTCCAGCAGTTTGGCCAGGTTGGCGACGATGCGTCCCCCCGTAGCGGCGAACGGATGCCCCGCCGCCAGCGAACTGCCCTTCACATTCAGCCGACTACGATCAATCGACCCCAACGGCGCATCCAGCCCCAACCGGGATTTGCAGTATTCGGGATCCTCCCAAGCCTTGAGCGTACACAACACCTGCGCCGCAAACGCTTCGTGAATTTCGTAGTAATCAAAATCCTGCAAGCTCAGCCCGTTGCGCGCCAGCAAGCGTGGCACCGCATACACCGGCGCCATCAACAGGCCCTCGGCACCGTTGACGAAGTCCACCGCCGCCGCTTCACCATCGCGCAGATAGGCAAGGATCGGCAAGCCGCGCTCCTTCGCCCACTCTTCACTGCCGAGCAGCACCACCGAGGCGCCATCGGTGAGTGGCGTGGAGTTGCCTGCCGTCAGCGTGCCTTTGGCGCTTTTCTCGAACGCCGGTTTCAGCGTGGCGAGTTTTTCCAGGGTCAGATCCGGGCGCAGATTGTTGTCGCGGGTCAGGCCAAGGAACGGTGTCATCAGATCGTTGTGCCAGCCTTCGCTGTAGGACGCCGCCAGTTTCTGGTGACTTTCGAGGGCCAGTTGATCCTGCTCTTCACGCGGAATATTCCAGGTCTGCGCCATCAGTTCGCAGTGCTGGCCCATCGACAGGCCGGTGCGCGGTTCGCCGTTGCGCGGGAATTCCGGGATCAGGTGTTGGGGCCGCAGTTGCAGAAAGGTTTTCAGTTTGTCGCCGGTGGTTTTCGCGCGGTTGGCTTGCAGAAGGATTTTGCGCAGGCCTTCGCTGACGCTGATCGGCGCGTCCGACGTGGTGTCGACGCCGCCAGCGATGCCGCAATCGATCTGGCCGAGGGCGATTTTGTTGGCGACCAGCAATGCTGCTTCCAGACCGGTGCCGCAGGCTTGCTGGATATCGTAAGCCGGGGTGGTTGGCGACAATCGCGAGCCGAGGACGCATTCGCGGGTCAGGTTCATATCCCGTGACAATTTAAGCACCGCGCCCGCCACCACTTCGCCGATGCGCAGGCCGTGCAGGTTGTAGCGTTCGATCAGGCCTTCGAGCGCGGCAGTGAGCATCACCTGATTGCTGGCCGTGGCGTACGGCCCGTTGGAACGGGCGAAAGGGATACGGTTACCGCCAATGATCGCGACGCGGCGCAGCTGACTCATGAATAACTCCTTTTCAAATTGATCGGATTCACACAGATCTCTGTAGGAATGAACACTGTGGTGAGGGGATTTATCCCCGACCGGCTGCGAAGCAGTCGTAGAACCTGCACTCGCGGTGTTTCAGATGGACCGCTCAGCATGGAATTGGGGCCGCTTCGCAGCCCATCGGGGATAAATCCCCTCGCCACAGGATCACTCCTACAAGGGTTCTGCTGTGTTTCTGAATTTGTGTTCGTCAACAAAACCATCAGGGGCAAACTACTCTGCTGTTCAAGCGTAGGCCCTATTGCGTGGATCGAACGATTGATTGCCATCGGTAGTCCACACTTTGAACCCCAACTTTTGGAGAGCGTTCCATGTCTGACCGCTATATCGACTTCGCCAACTCGTCCATCGGCCATCGTCTGGTCGGGGCGCTGGGCCTGCCGTCGCCGGTGCGACTGGAGCGCTGGCAGGCTGGGCGCCTGCGGCCGGTGGAAGGTGCGCTGCTGATCGGTGGCGGGCCGCTGGCCGAGCGCGTCAGCACGTTCGCCAACCGTCTGACCGAAAGCATTTACCGCTACGGCGAGCAACCGGCGACCGCCACTGAATGGATTCCCGGCCATGGCCCGAAACTCAAAGCGGTGGTATTCGACGCCAGCGAATTGCAGCACACCGACCAGCTCAAGCAACTGCGCGAATTCTTTCAGCCGCTGATGAAGAATCTTGAGAGCAGCGCGCATCTGGTGATTCTGGGCCGCGCCCCGGAAACCCTCAGCGATCCGTTCGCTTCCAGTGCACAACGCGCGCTCGAAGGTTTTTCGCGTTCGCTGGCCAAAGAACTGCGCAGCGGCGGCACGTTGCAACTGATCTATGTAGGCGAAGGTGCCGAGGATCAACTGGAAGGCCCGCTGCGGTTTTTCCTTTCGCCGAAAAGCGCATTTGTCTCCGGACAAGTAATTCGCCTGACTGCGTGCGCCACACAAGTCACTGACTGGACGCGTCCGCTGGCCGGTCGCAAAGCGCTGGTCACCGGTGCGGCACGCGGTATCGGCGCATCGATCGCTGAAACCCTCGCCCGCGATGGCGCGGAAGTGATTCTGCTCGACGTGCCGCCAGCGAAAACCGATCTCGAAGCCCTCGCCGCCCGCCTCGGTGGCCGCGCGATCACCCTCGATATCTGCGCCGAAGACGCCGCCACACAGTTGACCGAACACCTGCCGGACGGCCTCGACATTCTGGTGCATAACGCCGGCATCACCCGCGATAAAACCCTGGCCAACATGACCCCGGAATTCTGGGACGCGGTGCTCGCGGTCAATCTCAACGCGCCGCAAGTGCTGACCAAAGCGCTGCTCGACAACGGCACGCTGCACGACGATGCGCGAGTGATTCTGCTCGCCTCGATCAGCGGCATCGCCGGCAACCGCGGGCAAACCAACTACGCCGCGAGCAAGGCAGGTTTGATCGGTCTGGCCCAAGCGTGGGCGCCGACGTTGCTGGAGCGTGGCATCAGCATCAACGCGGTCGCCCCCGGTTTTATCGAAACGCAGATGACCGCGCACATCCCGTTCGGTTTGCGTGAAGCCGGGCGGCGCATGAGTTCGCTGGGCCAGGGCGGCTTGCCGCAAGACGTCGCCGAAGCCGTGGCGTGGCTGGCGCAACCGGGTACCGGCGCGTTCACCGGTCAGGCGTTGCGGGTTTGTGGGCAAAGTGTTTTGGGGGCTTAAGGCATGGGCATCGAATGGCACACGCTGGATCGCGAACCGAGCCTGCCGGGGCTTTACGCACGGGCCGCGACGCGACGCAAAATCACCGGCACTACCCTGCCCGACAGCGGTTTGCGCTGTTGGGTCGATGTCGATGGCAAGCGCCTGGCGGACTATCGCAAGGTCTGCGGCTTTGCCGATGACGGGCTGTTGCCGCCGACTTATCCACACATCCTCGCGTTCGCGTTGCAGATGCAATTGCTCACGGCAAAAGAGTTTCCGTTTCCGCTGCTGGGGCTGATTCATCTGAGCAATCGCATTCGCGTGTTGCGGCCAATGGGCGGGATCAGTCGCGCGCAGGTCAGCGTGCGTGTGCATAACTTGCAACCGCATCCCAAAGGCGCGACGTTTGATCTGCTGACTACATTGGACGATCAACTAGGGTCGTTGTGGGAGGCGGAAAGCCAGATGCTTTGTCGCGGGGTGAAACTTGAGGGCGAACCGGTGGAACAGCACTGGGAGCCTGCGCAAGCATTAAGCGAAGTGGCGCAGTGGAAAGCGCCGGCGGACATTGGCCGGCAGTACGCCAGGGTTTCCGGTGACTACAACCCGATTCACTTGAGCGCGGCAAGTGCCAAGCTGTTTGGCTTTCCTACGGCCATTGCTCATGGTTTGTGGAACAAGGCACGGACATTGGCGGCGCTGGCCGATCATTTGCCCAAGGCCAATCTGGAAATCACTGTGCACTTTCGTAAACCGGTGCGACTGCCGAGCGAGGTGACGTTGCTGGCGAGTGCGGCGGGGTCGAGTGGTGAGTTGCGGTTAGTGGGCAATGGGGAGTTGGAGCATATGGTTGGGCTATGGCAACCGATCGCCTGACTCTGAACTGAAGTAATGATGAGCTTTTGTGGTGAGGGGATTTATCCCCGATGGGTGGCGCAGCCGCCCCAACCCAAGCAAACACGTTCATCCTGATTCACCGCATTGAATGGATTTGCGGCCGCTGCGCAGCCGGTCGGGGATAAATCCCCTCACCACAGGGTTGAGGTGGCACCGAGGGTTGTTTCGATCCCGGAAACAGGAAGGTTCGACCTGTTAATTGTGTATATATCACTTAAGTTTTCCCGCCTCCCCTCCCTTCCAATGAAAAAATCCAAGCCTTGATTTTCAAGGCTTTTTTTTGCGCGTTTATCACCTCGGTATTAGTCCTTAGGCGCTGCAAACGGCCCTCTATATAAAGGCGTTAATACCAACTTGAGAATGGCGGGAACCCGCGCCTGGACTGAGATTGCAGCAACGGACGAGGACATTGCCGGCGACATGAATCGGCGAGTCATCGAAGGCAACGAACGTTGTGACAGGTGCAAGGAATCTCGATCATGAAAACTCAAGTCTGGTCAAAATCTGCAATTGCTTTGGCAGTGCTTCTCTCTCTCGGTCTCGCCGGTTGCAGCAGCGGCGGTGGCGGCCATCACAGCAGCTCCGGCAGTTCCGCGCCGGCCAGCGATAGCGCTGCGGGTGGCGCCGGTGGTAGCGGAGATACTGCGGGAACTGGCGGCACTGGAGGCACAGGCGGTACTGATGGAACCGGCGGCACGGGTGGTACCGATGGCGGCACTGCGGGCACCGGTGGCACGGGCGGTACCGGCGGCACTGATGGCGGCACCGCGGGCACGGGTGGCACCGGAGGAACCGGCGGAACCGGTGGTACTGGAGGCACAGGCGGAACCGGTGGCGGCACCGACCCTACCAATCCGACCAACCCTACAGATCCAACCAACCCGACCAATCCCACCGTCCCTACCTTGGTGACCACGACATTGGTGCAAGATGTCGGCACCACCGTCAGCGGCGTCGGCAGCGGCGTTGGCCAGGTCGGCGATTCCCTGAGCACTGTTCCCGTGGTGGGTGGCGTCGTGCAAAGCGTTGCCAACACCACCGGCAATGTCGTCAGCACCCTGGGAGATGGCCTGGGCAACGGCATCGGCAAACTGGCCAGCACACCCAACGGCGTTGGCGTCACGGCGTCATCAGTCGGCGGCGTAGTGGCCGATGTCGGTGATGGCGTATCCGATGTCAGTGGCAAACTGGCCACCGCAACCAGCAGCGTGCCAGTGGTCGGCGGTATCGTCACCAAAGTCGCCCCTTTGCTGGATGGCGTCGGCGAAAAAGTCACCATGCTCGGTGACACCCTGAGCACAGCGACGACGACAGGCCCCCTCGGCGGCTTAACCACCCAGGTCAGTCAGAAACTGGTGCCGGTGATTGCCATGGTTGAAAGCACCACCGACAAGATCGGCAGCGCTACCGGTCTGGGCGCTCCACTCAACGGCGTGATCCAGAAAGTCGGCGGCACCGTTAACGACCTGGGTGGCAAAGTCACCGGCGCTGGCAACGGCAATGCCCTGACCAACACAGTCGGCGGAGCGTTGAGCAATGCCGGCACCGCCGTCGGCAAGGCGGGCGGCCTGGTATCCAACGGTACCGGTGGCGGTTCGGGTGGTGTCGGTGGTGGTCTGGGCGGCACCGGCCTGCTGCAAACCGTCGGCGGCGCGGTGGCCAATGTTGGCAGCGGCTTGAGCACTGGCAACAGCGCACTGGCAGCTCCGGGCGGTACCGTCGTCTCGGTCGGCAACACCGTCGCCTCGCTTAACACGGCTCTGGGCGGTTCGGGCACACCGATCACCGCACCGACCGCAACCCTGGCAACCATCACTAACACCGTCAGTACAGGCATTGCTCCGGTCACGGCAGCCGTCACCAGCCTGACGCAAAATGTCGGCGCAGCGACCGGCCTTGGCAGCCCGGTCTCCAGCCTCACCGCACAGGTGGGCGGCGCAGTCAGCAATCTGGGTGGCGGCATCGCCGGTGCCACAAGCAACCCGGTTCTCAGCGCCGTCGGTGGCACCGTCGCCAGCGTGGGCACCACCGTCGGCGCTGTCGGAGGCCTGGTCAACACCGGCGCTGCGGGCGGAGGTACTGGCGCGACAAACCCGGTCACTTCACTGGTCAGTAACGTCGGCGCCACCGTCGGCAATACGGTCAACACTGTCGGCGGCACTGTCGGCGGCGTACTCAACACAGTCACCAGCACCGCTTCCGGCGCTGGCGGCACCGCCACCGGTGGTGGTCTGGGCGGCGTACTCGGTGGTCTGACCGGCGCCCTGGGCGGCAACAAACGCTAAATTGCACCTGGCCGATTCGACGGCCTCACCTACAGCGCCTACGCTTGGTTGAGGGCGGAAGATTCCCACGAGTCTTCCGCTTTTTTCTTAGGAAAAATCAGCCCGGTGCTGTGATGACCACGGAGTGTCCTATGCGCGTAATGGCGTCTTTGCTGTTCCTCAGCCTCAGTTCCACTGCCCTCGCCGACACCCTGCCGACCTTCCTCAACTCCAACGAAACCATCCGCAACCTGCCCGTGCCCAACCTGCCGGCCGATGCCTATCGCCCGAACGCCGCGCCCGTGCAAGTCCCGGATCCCGGCGCTGCCGCCGCGCAGCCGTTGATGATGAGCACCAAGATCAACCTGAAAACCGTGCAGATCGAAGGCGGCACGATCTACCCGCTCACTGAACTGGCAGAAAACTACAAGCCCCTGATCGGCCGCGAAACCAGCCTCGCCGATCTGATCGAAGCCACGCGCAACATCACCCGCCGTTATCAACAGGACGGCTACCTGTTGTCCTACGCGTTCCTGCCGCAACAGAAATTCGACGACGGCGTGGCGCGGGTGGTGTTGGTGGAAGGTTACGTACGCGACGTACAAGTCGAAGGCGACGTCGGCCGCGTCAGAGGTCTGCTGGATAAATTCATCACCAAAATCCAGGCCGAACGCCCGCTGACCCGCAAGACTTTCGAACGCTACACCACGCTGATGACACGCATCCCCGGCGTCACCATTCAGGCGCAAGTGCCACCACCGGGCACCACCGACGGCGCCACCACCCTGATCGCCCAGGCCAGCCGCAAGCCGTTCACCAGCACACTGAGCACCACCGAAGACAACCGCAACGGCACTCAAGCATTGCTCGGTGTCAGCAGCAATTCACAGACTTCGATGGGCGAACAACTGACCCTCAGCGGCCTGTTCCCGCCAGGTGACGATGACGAACATTACTACCGCGCCGACTACAGCCAATTCCTCGGATCCGAGGGCACACAACTGGCCCTGTCCGCCTCACGCTACCGCGCCGACCCCGGCACCAACCTGCGACTGGACAACGGCCTGGAACTCAAACCGCACCGCGAAAACGATCGCTACTCGATCGGCTTCACCGTTCCCCTGGTCGCCGCCTCCAACGAACTGCTAACAGCCGGCTCACGCCTCTACGCAGTCAACGACAAAACCCGCTACAACGTCGTCGGCTACCCACTGAGCGTCGAAGAACGCACCGACATCCGCGCCTTCGCCTTCGAAGGCGACTGGCGCAAAGCCGATGCCAAACAACTGCGCATCCTCAGCGCCGGCCTCTACCAAGGCCTCGACAGCATGGGCGCAAAAACCAACAACACCGCCATCGACCTCGACTTCTTCCGCGCTCGACTGTCCGGGGTGCAGAGCGATAAATTCTTCGACAACTGGCAAGGCGTGCTCTCGGCCGCCCTGTACTGGAGCGACGACAGCGTGCCCGACAGCGAACGCGCGGTATTTGGCGGACAGAATTTCGGTCGCGGCTATCCCGATGACCAAGCGTCCGGCGACAAGGGATGGGGCGTGGCGTACGAGGTCAACTACAGCTACAACCGCGAAGGAAGCTGGGTGCGGATACTGCAACCGTATGTAGTGCTGGATCGCTCGCGCAGCTGGTTCAATCAACTGCCGGTGCAGGCGAACAGCTTGTCCTCGGCGGCGCTGGGATTACGGTTTGGCGATGCCAAGTACTACAACATCGCGCTGGAAGCGGCGAAGGCAATGTCGGATGAAGCGCTGGATACTTTCAATCGGCGGACGCGTTACAGCATCAGTTTTAGTTATCAGTTGTAGGGGGCGGTGCTTGGGAGGGCGCTTTCGCGACGCAGGTTCGTAAAGCCTGTTTTTGTTCGCAAACAATACCGGTCTTGAGGCAAAAAAAACGCCATCCTCATCTTTCGGATGGCGTTTTTCTTTCCAGACATCAGTCAACCCTATCTACCGACACAGGTGTCAGTTGAATCTCGAACTGGAAAAGCCTTGAGGATGGGCCGACGTTACCGACTCGGTCTTCATATATGTAATAAAAGAAAAAAACCCCATCACCGTTGTCTTCAACTGACGCCTTTGGAATCTTTATTTGAATCGGTGCAGATATATCATCATCTACAACATGTCTGTCGACATAAATTCCGGAGTTACGGCTTCCGTAATAACCCATGCAGACATCGCCCTGCTTAACATCCGCCGGGGTGGGAATGATCATAGTGATATCCCCAAGAACATCCAGAATTTTGCGCGTGACAACACCCTTGATGATCTCAGATGGCGGAACCGCCGCAATACCAGGATTACCGTAATTGGGGGCAACTCTGTCAATTTCAAACTCGGAAGTATCCGATTTGTAGGAATTACCCAAATAGTGAACCATATAAGACAAACGAAATAATCCCATCGTGTCCGTGAAAGCACCCGCCAGTGTCATTTCAAATTCGACCGGAGGCGGAATGGGTACGTCCATCCAATGAGAAACCAGTCCGGAACCGTTTTTTAACAAGACCATAAATGCGTCACCCTGTGTTAGCCCCGGGGGTAGCCACATATCCTCAACAATCACCCTGCAATCCTTGCCCTGACGACTCCTTTGTAATTTAGCCGCCTTATCACCCGGCAATGCTGGCAACAGGTTTTCAACCACAGGTGCCTTACGGGTTTGTTGACTGACGGGCACGGACACTACATCCAATTCTCTTAGAACGGCCTCAGCGTCGGATAACAACTTCTGCTCAGACATCACTTGATCTCCTTTTCAACGAACTTACCAAGCCTTCCAGGACTAATTCCCTGCAGAAAAGCTGGCGAAAACAGATCTCAGTGAATACCAAACGCAGGCGACTGCCTACTGGCAGAAATTACAGGTCTAACTACCGCTCGTCGTAGTTCACGTTTGTGCGCTATAAGAAAAGTACGATATCCACCTACTGAATGGAGGCGCCCCCCCCCCTGTCAGCTGCCGAAGGCTGCGATCTTTTGATGTTGTTTTTAAGAGCAAGATCAAAAGATCGCAGCCTTCGGC